>CAKSHG010000001.1 GCA_934456315.1 uncultured Oscillospiraceae bacterium
CATTGGTTTTTCCTTACTGAATACTTTTCCCCGGGCGGAAGCCCGGGGAGTTTTTTTCGATAATATGATCCCGCAGCATGAACTGCGGGATCAGTTTAGAGGTGACCTTATTTAACTGTGATGGTGTTCGACCACTTGCTGTAGAGCGCCTTTCTTCCCACCGGCTTGACGTAGCCGCGTATACGGAACTTGTAGGTGTTCTCGTCGGTGTTGAGGTTTTCTGCGGTGTACAGCCGCGGGAATGTTCCCACTGCCGCTAGCTTCGTGAATTTCCCGCCGTTTACCGACATGTAGACCTGGTAGCCGTCGACCCCGGACTGCTCCTCCCAGCCGATGGTAACGTTGTACAGCCCCTTTCCGCGAAGCTTGACGACAGGCTTTTCCGGCGCCGTGGCTTCTTCGGGAAGTCCGCGCAGCTGCACCTTTTCGGAGCTTCCCGCGATGGTCTTTTTGCCGGAGGTCATCTGGTACATTCCGGTCACTGCTTCGGAAAGCAGCGATTTTGCAGCCTTGCTCCCGGTTTTGAACGAAAACGCGTATTTCACGGTGCCGTCGGTCTGCTGTTTGGCGTCAACGTACATTTTGGCAGAGATGTCTTTCCCGTCCTGCTTCGAGAGGTAGGATATGCTGCCGTCCTGCTTCATCTCGAGGGTCGTGGCGGTCTTGCCGCACCACAGTCCCAGCTTCAGTACCGCGTTCTTCGTGCTGCGGAATTTCGTGTAGTCCGCCGCCGGAACCGTCAGCACGGCGCTGATGTGGTTCTTGCGGAATGTGTTTTCCTGCAGCTCGAACGATACCGTTTCCCCGGTCCACTGCGCCGGAACGGTCAGCTCGCTGCCGTATTTGCCGACCTCGAGCGGGTCAAGATAGATGTCGCTGAATTTGCATAGCAGCTCCTGACAGCCGGTCAGGTGCGGCATGAAGCTGCTGATGGTCTTGTCGTCCGCGCTGAACCTCCAGCGAAATCCCCAGGTATCGCCTGCGGCGGTGCCGTACAATCCTTCAAGGCTCATAGCAGAGTTCCAGGTGGAATACTCCAGATAGCCCTTTCCGGAAACGCCGCAGTAGACCTTCTGACCGCCCTCGTAGCCGGGAATAGCGGGTTCGGCGGATTTCTTCGTGAAGTCAGCCGCGATAAAAATGAACATTTCCTTGTCAGCTGTGTACAGCTCCACCCGGAATCCTTTCTTGTTGTTGACGAAGGTCTTGTACTGCTTCTCGGTCAGACCGTTCAGGTCGACGGTGTAGTGACCGTCCCCAAGACTTCCGGTGACGGTCAGCGTGGATCTCCCGGTTTTTGCTCCGGCGTTCACGCTGATGCCGCCGGCACAGAATATTACGGCAGTCAGGAACGCCGTTAACAGGGATATGAGCCTTTTTTTCATCATAATTCCTCCAAACATTATTTAATTACATTATATCAGTGCATGAGCTGTAAGTCAATATGCAGATTTGCATTATTTTTTGCTATACATTTCGTATAATATGGTATTCGTCGACAAAATGTATAAAAAGTTAAGAAAAAAAGTCGTAATATAACAGGGTAATAATACTATAGGTATACTTCTGACAGCATTTATCGCGTGATTTTGTTGACAAATCGACAATATAGGTGTATAATAAAAATGTATGGTCTTTTCTGAACCGGCTTTCAGCCCGGCGGAAAGAAAACTGCATAAATTTTCTGAAACTTTGAAACTTTTTTCATTTTGTGCCTGACTTCAATTATGCAGGCAGTTAAGCGAGGTGAGCAACTGCGTGGGAAATCCAGATTTAGACAGCTATTTTGACGCTGTATACGCCGAAACATTCAATTCCGTTTCAAGATTTGTGGTTAGCCACGCAGCCCGCTTTCAGGATTCTGAAGATATTGTCCAGAATGTCTATACGAGATTCTACAAGAGGATCTCCGAAAAGGGGTACGCCGATATCGAGTCGGCGGAGGCTTTCCTTATTAATATAGCCAAGTTCGAGTGCCGGAGCGTGTTCTCCGGATTCATGCGCCGCAAGGACCGCGATGTGATGCTCTCCGAGATAGACGATGAGCAGGCGGCTGCGTTCGAGGCGGAGATGTCCAGGGACCAGAAGCTCCTTGAGGACGTCATGGCCGACAAGCTCCTTGCAAAGCAGATATTCGATGACATTATGTCCGGCGACGAAACTGTCGGGAAGATTTTCTACCTGCACTTTGTCTGCGACATGAAGCTCGAGGAGGTCGCAAATCAGCTTGATATGCGGCTTTCCACCGTTAAGACCAAGCTCTACCGTACCATCGAGAAGCAGAAAAAGAAATTCGGCATATGACGCCAGGGAGTAATATCCCGGACTGATATTACCGCAAGTTTCGACAATGTAATATGCCGATGCGTATAATCACACGGAATATTACAGATAGTTTCGACATACTTACAGAAAATAGCATATAATATTACATGAGAAAGGAGGTCTGCTCGTATGAACAGGAACGAATTCTACAAACAGCTTATGAGCGAATATTCGTTTGACGCCGACAAAATACGTGAAAACGCAAAGCGCGGCAAGAATGCGCGGCAGAAACTCCAGCCCATGTATATCGGAATGTCGGCTGCTGCGGCTGCGCTCGTCGTGACCGTAGGAACGCTCGCGGCGGTCAACCTTACGAAGAACAGCGGCGTATCCCTGACGGATTCGGGGCTTGCCACGCTTTCCGCCAACGACCGTGTTATCCACGCGATAGAGCAGCTCGAGAAGGAGCGCGGCAGCGAGGAATCCAAGGATTTCCTCGTGAACTTTACGGTTCCCATGTCCCCGGCGGAGGTGCAGGCGGTGCTCACGCGGTACGTCGACGGCTCCATGCCGGTCAGAATGCTGTACTTCGCAGACGGCACCAGAATGACTTCCACGGACAGCATCGGGGCGGTTTTCACTTCCGGCGCTGACTATCAGATAACCGGAGCGGCGGTATACTGCACCGGTGACATCGCGACCAGGCTCCAGAGCGACCCGTTGGTGTTCCTCATCGAATCCATGACCGAAAGCGACTACGAAAACGTTACCCCGGTCAACATCAGCGAGGTCGACACAACCGAGGTAACACTCCCGGATAATTCCAACGCTGTTCTCCCTCCGGAAAACACGGATAGCGGCATGAACGCCGTCCCGGGTGCTGACGACACTTCCGAGGGAATGGACGGCACCGTTGAATCCGACGGCACCGAGGAGATGGACGGCACGAGCGAGCCTGCGGAATCCAGTGAAGCCAGCGGTACTGCGGAATCCGTGACCGAGGAGCCGGCAGGGGACGACCAGACCATCACCACAGAAGTTCCTGACGCACCGGCTGAACCCGCTGCTCCCACAGAGCCGGGAACAAGCTCCGGCAGCGAAACGGGCACGACAGTACCGGGCGAGAGCACACAGCCGGCTGAAACGCTTCCCGCGGGAGTTGAGCTTCCGAAGAACGTTCAGGCGCTGAACTACACTGCATATATCGACGCCGATACGGCATTTTTCCTCACCGATGACACCTTCTTCGTCAGAAACCGCACAGGAATATCGCTGTACCGCTATTCGGACGGCACCGAGAGCCTCATCTGCTCCGCAGAGATAGATGAACCCAAGATAACATGGGTGGCTGAAAACGGCGGAAAGCTCATCGTGAGCGGCATCAGCGAATTCGGTACCCGCGGCAGGCTTCTCTGCGTGAACGGCGAGGCTGGATATATCACCGACCTCAATGCCGAGGAAATGGTGATGTCCGGCGTGCTCCAGAGCGCAAGCTATAACGCGGACAGCGGTCTGCTCGTAATGAATGTGCGCGAGGACGGCATGTACTATCTGATAACCGCGTCCTGCGACCTGACGGGTTCTGACTATGTTGCAACTCCGTATGAGTCCACAAATAAGATAACAGTTGCGGCGGTCGATGGCGGCACGGTTTACTTCACTGAAACCTCCGCCGGCAGCACCAGACTGTTCTCCGTTGATGAAAATGGCAATACATCGCAGATACACGACTTCGGCAGCGTGGTTTCCGTTAACAGGAACCTTGCGCTCACCCACGCGGTGTTCACACCCGAGGCTGGCTCCGTGATAGGCTTCACGGAGGTATTCGACCCCCAGAGCGGAAAGCTGATCCAGCTTGAAAACTCCGACACCAGCAGCGTGAATTTCGGCGCGTCCAGACACAGCTTCAGCTATAACGGCAGCGTATATACCATCTCCGGCGGCGAGCTTACCACTTCGGGCGGGCTCTCCGTGACAGCCGCGATAGACTACAGAAAGAGCTTTTCTGAAAAGTACGCGGCGGCTGCGTCAAGCGGATATGTGAAGATAACTGACAGCATCTATACAGCTGCGAACAAGTCGTCGCTGATGACGTTCAGCGATATCACCGAGAATTCCGGCGCGGAACTCCGCAGCGTAGTAAACCAGGCGGTAGGGCTCAACAACGCCATTTCGCTCGGTCTTTGCAGGCAGAGCGGGATAACTACTCCGGATACGCTCGTGGAATGCATAAAGGCATGCTACACCGACAGCGCAGTCGATAAGCTGATAAAGCGCTGCGGCATAAGCACGCTCGGTGCGCTCCACTATTCCGACGGCGGGCTGACGCCGATAAATGTTTCCGACACTACTCTGGTCATAAGCAGCGAAACCGCTGACAGCGCGTCCGGCATGCTTTACATCAGGGCAGGCAGCTACGCCGGAAGAACCGCTTACCGCTCCATAAGCGTAAGCTTCGCTAAGGTGAACGGCAGCTGGAAACTGGATTCCATCATTTGAGCATATTTTCAGAACCGTCCGCGGTAAACGGGCGGTTCTTGCTTTTGCAGACCTGCTTAAAATCCGCGTTGCAATGCGGCGTTCCCGGGGAATACGCCCGGAGCGAGGTGACAATTTATGTCACATTATTGCGGTTAAAAGTGAAAATTTTGAAAAAAGTATTAACATTTCAGATGAAATGTGCTATAATATAATGTGTATCCCTGAATGAACAGGATACTTTTGGCTAAGGATACGGACAAACCGCGCTGCAATACGCTGCGCAGGGGTGATCAGGGTATGAACAAAAAGAAAATCCGATACATTAAAATCAAGGAGGAACAGCCCAGGAAGCGTTCCTCAAAGAAGTCGCGCAGCCGTGCTGCCAAGAATTTCGGTCATGCAATGACCATCGTCGGCACGACATTCTCCGCGATGCTGCTGATACTCGTTATCATGGTCTGCATCGTTGCGACGGTGCTTGCCGTGTATGTCCTGGATTTCGCGGACAACTCCTACGACGCGAACCTGAAGGACATCGAGATGAAGTACACAAGCTTTGTCTACGGCTACGACGAGGACAACGAGCTTGTGGAGATAAAGCGCCTCGCGGCTGAACAGAACCGCGTGTGGGTGGACTATGAGGACATGCCGAAGTGCCTTATCGACGCAGTCGTGGCGTCGGAGGACAAGCGTTTCTACACCCACAAGGGCGTCGACTGGTACAGAACCGCCGGAGCGTTCTTCTCCAACGGCGACAGCGGCGGCGGCTCCACTATAACGCAGCAGCTGGTCAAGAACCTCACAGGCGATAAGGAAGTCAGCTGGGAGCGTAAGCTCCGCGAGATATTCCGCGCGCTTAGCCTGGAGGAGAAGTACACCAAGATAGACATTCTCGAGAGCTATCTCAATCAGATATGGTTCAACGGAATGATATACGGCGTTGGCGCGGCGTCAGAGTACTATTTCGGCAAGGACGTTTCCGACCTCAACATCGGCGAGGCGGCTGTACTTGCGGGAATGATACGAAATCCCTCCAAGATGTCGCCGTATTATGACCTCGCCCGCAGCAAGCAGCAGCAGAATTACTCCCTCCGCTGCATGTACGAGCAGGGAATGATAACCACCAAGGAATACGAGGATTACCGTCTGAACCGCATTCAGGTGCATTTCGCAAAGCCGGTCTACGGCGATGATTACGGCTACATCGACGAGCGCACGCTGACTGACTCCGCCGATGACAGCGACCTTGACGCGTCCGTTCAGGATAAGCCCTACCAGGCGTACAAGTGGAACGGCGACTACGAGGTCAGCCAGGACTGGTATGTCGACGCGGCTATCGACCAGGTGATCAACGACTTCGCGGACCTCAAGGGCATCACCTACACCTCCGCGAAAAACGAGCTGTACAACGGCGGCTACAAGATATATGTCAACGAGAACATGAAGCTCCAGAAGATACTGGAGGAGAAATACCGCGACCCGTACACGGTGCTTTCCTACTACAACGAGAGCGCCGCAGAAAAGGACCTGATACAGTCGGCGTTCATCGTGATGGATTATACCGGAACGGTCCAGGCAGTCGTCGGAGGTCTGGGCGAGAAGCCTGGCGACGGCGCATTCAACCGCGCTACGCAGGCAACGCGCTCCCCGGGTTCCACGATGAAGCCTATCTCGACGTACTCGCTGGCGGTGCAGAAGAATCTCATCACCTACTCGTCGCTGATACCTGACGAGGCGATAAACATCGGCACCGAGGCCGAGCCGCAGATATGGCCGCAGAACTACGGCGAGGTATGGGGCGACGGAACGCTCCGCACCGCCTGGTACGGCGTTCAGCACTCGCTGAATACGCTGGCGGTCAGGGTCGGCAGAATGAACACCACGAGGGCGATGTACACCCAGCTCACGCAGATGCTTGGATTCACGACCCTGGTGGAATCGGATATCGCGCTGTCCCCGCTGTGCCTTGGTGCGCTCACTAACGGAGCGAAGCTGGTGGAGGTCGCAGGCGCTTACCAGATATTCGGAAACGGCGGCGTTTACTACCGTCCGATGTTCTACAGCAAGGTCGAGGACAGCAAGGGCAACGTCATCATGGAGCAGGACTTCTACGGGACCCAGGCGGTCGACAGCGACACAGCATGGGTAACGAACCGCATGATATACAAGGTAGTCAACGGCGACAGCGGTACCGGTCCCAAGGCGAAACTGCCGAATGTTGAGGTAATCGGTAAGACGGGTACATCGAACGCAGGAACCGACCTGCTGTTCATGGGACTCACTCCCGATTATATCGGAGGTCTGTGGATAGGCTACGACGATAGCCGCGTCATCGGCGGCGGCGACGGCTGGAAGGCAGTGGCGCAGATATGGCACGATGTCATGATAGATATCCAGGATACCTCGCAGGTGCTGAATTTCGTTCCCGACCCCTCGGTCGTTGAGCGCCAGTACTGCACTATGACCGGGCTGCTCGCAACGAACAAGTGCAGTTCTACCAACACGGGCTACTACCGCGCAAGCAACCTGCCGGATTACTGCAATGGCGACCACGGCACCATACGCGAACAGATACGCGCGAATAATCCGCAGTGAGTGCGTGATTTTAAGCGGCTGCAAATGCAGCCGCTTTTCCTGTGCCCTGCGTTGTTCTGAAATTTTTAAAATACATCCTGCAAACTCTCTGAATCTGTTAAATTCTTGATTATACTCATTTGCACGCGGCCGGAATAAAAAATGAAACGAATCCAGAGAAACGGAGAAAAACCGAGAGAAAGTAAGAGAAACCGAAAGAAAACCGGATATATTTGAAATATATGCAGAAAAGCCCTTGACAAAGCGGAATAAAACGTGTATAATATCAACTGTTGCATAGTGGCATTTGTGTAGAAATGCCAGATCATTAAATAAGGAGGAAACTAATATGTCAACTTATATGCCTAAGGCTGCCGAAGTTGAGCGCAGCTGGTATATTCTCGACGCAGCTGACAAGCCCCTCGGCCGTGTAGCTGCAACAGCCGCTCACATTCTGAGAGGCAAGCACAAGCCGACATTCGCTCCCCACTGCGACTGCGGCGATCATGTAATCATCATCAACTGCGCAAAGGCAGTCCTCACCGGCAAGAAGCTGGAGAAGAAGGTTTACAGATGGCACACCGGCTGGATCGGTCACCTCAAGGAAGTCGGCTATGACAAGCTGATGAAGGAGAACCCCGAGAAGGCAATGACCATCGCTGTAAACGGCATGCTGCCCAACACCACACTCGGCAGAAAGGCTCTCACCAGACTGCGTTGCTACGCAGGCGCAGAGCACAACAACGCGGCACAGAAGCCCGTTGAATACAAAATATAAGGAGGGTCTGAATAATGTACGATTCTAAGCCTTATTACTATGGCACCGGCAGAAGAAAGCACTCTGTTGCAAGAGTAAGAGTATATCCCGGAAGTGGTACCATCACCATCAACGGTCGTTCCATCGACGACTATTTCGGTCTGGAGACCCTCAAGCTGATCGTTCGTCAGCCCCTGACCCTCACAGACACCATTGAGAAGTTCGACATCGTTGCTACCGTTGCAGGCGGCGGCGTTACCGGTCAGGCAGGCGCTATCCGCCACGGTCTGTCCAGAGCGCTCCTCCAGTACTCCGATGAGCTCCGTCCTGTCCTCAAGAAGGCTGGCTTCCTCACTCGTGACCCGAGAATGAAGGAAAGAAAGAAGTACGGTCTCAAGGCTGCACGTCGCGCTCCCCAGTTCTCCAAGAGATAATCTTTATCCCTGTGTGGGAATTGCAAAACGCTTGGCTATGCGGGTTTGTGGTGTCCTGAACCTACCTGAGATATGGTCGGTGTATGGTTACAACTAACGTATATCTAACGTATAACTAACAAAGTTTAAGGCATTCATCTTCATTTTGTGATGAATGCCTTATTTAATTTAATATGTGGGGTAATTTTTTATGAAAGCACGTATAAAACCAAACAACATATTTATATTTGATAATATAAAAGAAGCCAAAAATACTATGAATAAAACATGGGAAAGTATGCGTAACGAGTTAAAAAATGGCGTTTATAAATATGATGAAATAGATAAAGCGAAAGAGAGTACTTTTTTATCTGTATTTGATGATTTGTTTGAGTGTAATAAATGCCATGAGCTTTTTGATACCGATTTGCATAGTGTCTTTATGGAATATCAAGTAGTCCGTGGAGCCGTAATTAAATCTGAAGGGGATGTGATAAATTACGAAAGGCTTTTACCAAAAGCTGAACATATAAAAGAGGACAACAGATTTAGTCCAGAGGGTGTAGAATGGCTTTACTTAGCATTGGGATTTCCAAAGTCAAATGAAGGAAACATACGAGCTAAGCAATGCTCTCAGGCTGAATGTAGGGCTTCCGCGGGTGATAAATTTGCAGTATGCAAATTTGAGTTAAATAATGAAATTAGCAATAAAATTGTTGACCTAACTGTCGGAAATCAGCGGGAATTTAATAAACTTCAAAATGACCTTGAACGTTCAGCGGAAAGAATAATTCGGAAAGAAGTAAAAAAATATTTGGAAACTTTAGGTGCACCAAATGCATCCGCTTTTATCCCAGAGTTACGAAAATGGCTTGTGTATACATATGCAAAAATGTTGTCTGAACAGATTTTTGTTCCTGTTGATGCAAACGATAAAAAACTAATGTATGCACCGTTTCATTGTATGGCACAATATTTCTTATCATTGGGGTATAGCGGAATAATATATAAAAGTACCGTATTTGATAAAGGTAAGAATCTTGTTCTATTTGACAAGGGTTTGGCAAAACCAGTTGGAGATATAGAACAATATACAATATAGTGAAAGAAGACCACTTGTAATTTTATTACTACAAGTGGTCTATCTATTATATCTTGTTGATAGCTTTTAACAACTCCTGCACATTGACATGAGTGTAAACTCTCTCCGTCAGCGACATAGCACCGGAGTGTCCGACGATTTTCTTTATCATCGTGGGAGATACTTCTTTTTCAGTAAGCATGGAAATGCAGGTGTGGCGAGTATCATGCGGCTTGTGGGAGCACCCGATAAGCTCCATAACAGGCGTCCAATAGGAATCATAGTAGTTCCGATAGTCAAAGTGAGCGCCCTCTGGCGTGTGCAGCAGATACTCACAGCCGTCGTCATACCACTTTCTGAAAAATGAATATGTCTTGTCCGCTATGGGAACTATGCGTATTCCGTTTTCAGTCTTGCTTTCAACGACATTGAAGTAATGCTCGTCAATATGTATATTTTCCCGTTTGAGGTCAAGTAATTCCGATACACGAACGCCGCTATATATCAGCATGAGGACGATCTGTGCGTATTGGTTGTTCTTCTTCACCCAGAGCGCCTCAATTTCCTCGCTGCTGAACGGACTGCGGTCGGTGCGGTTAGGATTCCTGTTCTTGTATTTCAGTATATCGACATACTGCGAATAGTCCTTGTTGCAGTATTCGTATTTCATAGCATACTCATACATCTGACTTAGCAGGACTTTCAGCTTGCGCAGAGTGGGATAATTCTTGCCACAGGTGTCTATCACGCTTTGCAAGTCTGTCAGCTTCAAGTCTTTGAAAACTCTGTCATGAATAGCTGAACAGCAGTTGTACGAGGCGTTGTAGCCCTTAACATTAGAATCGGAAATCGTGGGAAATTTTTCGGCTGACCATTTGCTGAATATCTCCGCAAAGGTGATTTTTGATGATTCAACGTCAAAGGGATTCTTGTTATAATCCATGAGCATTTCAAGACCCTTTGCTCTTGTCGGTGCATAGCCGATGGTGATGTACTTCTGCTTTGCTTTTCCGCTTTCTTCGTCAATGTCCCAATCAACCGTTTTACGGACTATATATGGGTTCCTACGCTTTCCGGACAATTTGTAGACAGTACCAAATCCGTTTGGTAATCTCATTTTAGTTCTCCTTTAATTGCTGAAAAGAATAATTACTGCTCTCTACTTGCGGATAAGCCGATTTTAAGAACTCATTTACACTCACGCCGGATTTTTCCGCAATCCTGAATGCAATTAAATCCTCGTTCCAGTCTTTACCCTGCGAGAGCACCCGCGATATGGTTATTTCTCTTTCAGTAAATTCTGTTCTTATTTTTTCATCTATGGCATTAGCCCCTTTATTTCCGGCTTGATCGTTGTCAAGAGATAGTACGACTGATGTAATCTCGCTGTGCTCCCTCAAATACTGCAAAACCGCTGTATGTCCGCAGCCGTTTGCGCTCAGTCTGTGGTCTGTGTGCCAGTCGATTCCGAGCAATTTTGAGAATGTAGCGTGGGACATAGCGTCAATCGGGCTTTCAAATACTCGCAGGCGGTTACTGGTTCCGACCATAGCAAAGCTGTGAGATTTGTCGCCGCCTGATACTTCGCCGCGGAACAGCACCGAACCTGTTCCACGCAGAGCGCATGAACGTACGGTTCCAGAACAGTCCCTGCCGATGAACATACAGTTATGATGAACAGCCTCTTCCGCAATAAGCCGGGCTTCGATGAGGCTATTCACTATCTCAACGTCAATTCCGCGGTTCCGTGTAAGGTAGATTATTACTCGTTCCGGAAAGTTTTTGGCAGGCAGTCTGAATGCAGGTGACTTTTTCGGCGGCATACCAATGAACCCCACTGAAACATTATGTTGAATGAACTCCAGAGCAGATTCCTTTGAGCAAGACAGCGTGTCCATTACTAGGTCAACGGGAAATCCTTTTCGTCCGTCCGAATGACGATACCAGTTATTCTTTTCAGGAAATATGTATAGACCGCTGCTATGCCTTATATGGACAGCTTTCGGAGTTGTTTGTTTCCCCTCGTCAACCTGCATTCCAAGAGCCTTTGCAACGGAAATGCAGTCTGCGTTTGCAAGCGAGTAGTATTCTTCTTTTGAAAATTTCATCTATCAACACCCCTATTGTTTTGTTTACGTTCAAGACGTTTGAATTCCGCTTCGGTTTCCTTTGTAAATCCTGCCGTGTTCAGAATTTCGTCAGCCGCCTCATTGAACCCAAGCGCCCTGACAAATCTGCTGCACAGGCAGCGAATCGTATTAGCAAGCAGTTTATGACGTGGAGTTGCTTTTTCGGATAAATCAGAGTAATTGCCTTTGGCTCTTGCAAGCATGAAGTTGCTTATCTTGGCGATGTTTACTATGTGCCCGACAGCTTCTCTCACTTTGTTTTCGGATTCTGACAGCTTTTTATTCGCTTGGGATAATTCACTCTGTAATGCAGAGTTACGACGTTTTAATTCTTCGTGCTCTGGCAAAAGTTCATGGTAAGCTGCGCTGTCGTCAAGTAGTTCGTCAGCCAGCTCATGGTACTTATTGTACGATTTTTCTGCCTCCAGTTGCATTTCGGAGAGAGTATTTTCCTTTTCAGCAATATTATCTTCGCGGCGGTCAAGTTCTGTTCCTTTATCAGATAGCTTTCGCTCGTGTATAGCAATGGTTTTTCGTGCAGCTTCTAGTTTAAAAAAATCTTCATCGCTTACAACTCTGCGGTTGAACGGTAGTTTAGTGCTGTTTATCCCCTCAGTTTCGGCTACTTCACTAAGCTGTTTAAGTTCATCAAGACTTTCTGAAATCTCGTTTTTTTCCTGTTCGAGTTCAGCTATTTTGTCCTTGTGCTGCTTGTATTGCTCTACCGTGTAGGTGTACCCTCTGCCCTTGGTAGGCTCGCTTATTTCGATTCCGTGGCTGCGGCAGATCTCTGTCAGGACATTGCATTCTGCTGTTCGCCAGCGACTTATGGTGTTCTCGCCCTCGCCGTAACCCATTTCTTTGAGCGCCTGTGCCAAGCCGTTCTGTGTATCAACTCCACGTTTATAGTGACCGATAGGTATGTAGTCTATGTGCAGGTGAGGTGTCGCTTCGTCAGCATGGAGCACGGCATTGAATACATAGAAGTTCGGATTCCGCTTGCTGAATCCCTGCATATACTCGGTAAGGCATTGGATAGCTACCACGGAATCCGGAGAACCAACACCTGTATCATCCTTGCAGCCTATCTGCACAATATCTTCATAGAAGCTCTTACGCTTGTCAGGAGCAGTTATTACATTGTTGCTCGGAGCATGGGAGAAAGCATAACGGAAATATCCGTCCTTGATACGGCGGTCGGAGCGTTTCTGCCTTGCATTGTAACGTTCAACTGCCTCGGCAAAGCATTTATCATAAGCCTCTGCGATAGGCTCTTTTATAAAGGTGATATTGTGCGGAGTTCGGGAGCTGTCTACATTTTTCGGCTTGAAGGTTCGATTATTGTGCGACAGGCTTCCCTTGCCTTGACAGTGTGAGATAGTTTTAGCGGTCATCTTTTTTCCTTCCTGTGGTGTTTCCTTTTCAGCAATTTACCACCGGCTTGCCGTTGGTAACCCCTTAATACCTGTGACAGCAAGCCATCACAGGTACGGGGCTCTCCGAGGGGCAGACGTTCCCTCTGCACTCCCTTTCTAGTGCTGAAAAGGGAAAACACACCATATTTTCAGTGATTCAAGAATGCAAGGATGCAAGGAGAACTTGTGTATAGATTTTGCACTATTGAAATTAAGAATGCAAAAAACACATATAGATATTCTTGCACCCTTGCACTCTTAATACTATAAAAAGTGTTAATTGGAAAGTTTCCAAAGCCACTCATCATTTACCCTGACGGATTTTATTCCAAGTACTGATTTGGCTGTTTTCAGTGTTCGATCGCCGAAATTCAGGCTTTCAGCAGCTTCCATAACTTCCTTTTGCGGTTTTGCTCCGTCAGCCAGGAACTCATTCAGAAATTTTTTTGCTGATTCCAGTTTGCCGATTTTGGCGCCGCCGTCCTCAAGAAAATCGTCTGCGGTGACTTCTACGGTTCCGAGCCATTCTAGCATGGAATTCTCGGTGATCGAGAATAAAATCGTTTTGCCAGTCGGGGCCAGACTACTTTTGGAGTGGCATATAACACGCTTAGATTTGTCGTCACGCATTTCACCAACTACTAGGACGCTTCTTGCTACTGCTGTAATATCTATGGAGCCCAAGCCTCGGTAGGCGCATTTCTGACCAGTTGCCTTATTCATATGTCCGATCAGGATAACAGCGCAGTCATATTCTTCGGCTATTCTGCCGAGCTGTGACATTACCGGGCGTATTTCATTTGATCTATGCATATCTACATTAGCACCGATATATGCCTGAATGGGGTCAAGGATAACCAGCTTGGCATTGGTGAGCCTTATCGCTTCTTCAAGGCGATCATCTGTCATAGATAAACATTCCTTACTTTCATCAATAACCAGAATTCGACTGCAATCAGCTCCTGCGGCTTCCAGCCGTGGTTTTATAGTATCTGCAAGACCGTCCTCGGCTGTCTGGAAGATAACATTAGCTGGTTCTCGGGGTTCGGCTTCGCCAGGAAGCATTTCGCCACGTGTGACGGCAGCTGCAACTCTAGCAGCAACTGTTGTTTTTCCACTGCCTGGGTCACCGTGCATTAAAGTCAACTTACCAAAAGGAATGTATGGCTTCCACAACCATTTGACGGGTACTGATATAATATCTTCCATGTAGATGAGTTTCAGCGGTGTTTTACTCATCTGACTTTACCTTGTCATTGAAGTAACCTGTCGCCTCCCACACCTGTTTATCGGAACAGTAATAGGTGTATTCTGTGGAGCCCTCTGCTTTCATCGCAAAGCCAAATGGAAGGACTCCTTTCTGCAAGCCAATTCGAATAAATTGTGGGTTCTTTCCTGTTGCACGAGCAAGTTCCGTAATAGGAACGTTACGTCCAGTAAACTTGGGGTAATTTGCGTAGGTCATAGATTTTCCTCCTTGCAAAATATTTCATATTATGATATAATGGATAAAGAGAGTTTAGTTAATTTGATAGCTACTCACCACGACCCACCATATCCTATAAACATTATATTCCCTTTTAAGGGAAAAGTCAATATATATTTTCCCATTAATGATAATTTGTCGAAACCTACAAATTTAAAGGAGTTTTTTTATGTTTTATAACCAATTGATTAAACTCTGTAATCTTAAAGGAATTAAACCCACTAGACTAGCAAAAAATCTTGGATTTAGCCCAAGTAACATTAAGCGCTGGGAAGAGGGAGTTGCTGTCAATTCCGACATGATTTTTAAAATAGCAGAGTATTTTCAGGTTCCAGCTGGGTATTTCTTTCAGGAAGACAATGAAATATGCACTGATGAAGTTGAAGATGAAATAACAGCTTTTAAAGTAGCTTTTAATGTTCTTGCTTCACATTTTGATTTTATAGCGAGCTTTTTATCTGGATATAAAATATCTGCACGTGATTTATCTTGTGTTGCCAAGTATATGGGTAAAAAAGAGGATTTCTTTATTATAAACAATAGTATTATTTCTAGTAATGGGGAAAATATGGTTTGCCGTTCGCCGATTACGCTTATTTCTGACATATTAAATCGTTTACCTGGGACAAAGGAATATAGGTACCTACAAGTACAAATCTCGAGACTTATAATACAGAACTTGGAGGGTAAAAAGATTTATCAGGATGATCTATTAAAAGCAGGATTGCTTAAGGGAAAAATCCAGAGACTGTATAACCCTAGTATTCCAAGTGAGAAGAAAAAGGGCTTGAATTTTTCTGATGTGAATAATATTTCATGTAAATGCAATGTCACCGTTGAATATATGCTCACAGGAAAAGATGAAACAACTGAAAAAAAGGAAGTGGGCGCACAATAAAATTTCACAACTTTATAAAGGAACGAAGGCGGCAATTGTTGAGTGTTCCCTTATAAAACCATTGACTTTATCAGTTTTAGGGTGTATAATATTATCGGTTATAAACTACAAGGCTGATGCCATTTGAACTGAGTGGATCCAGCATAAAGGAAAGGAAACCCAATGCCGAAGAATAAGCTTGTATCCCCTGTTTTAAAATGGGTAGGCGGAAAAAGACAACTTCTGCCTGAGATAAATCCACTATTACCAAAGAAGATAACTTCATATTGTGAGCCTTTTGTTGGAGGCGGAGCTGTTCTGTTCGATCTTCAGCCTAAGAAAGCAATAATAAATGATATTAATAGTGATCTAATTCTTGTTTACACCACAATTAGGGATAATGTTGAAAAACTGATAAGTACGCTTGAAACATACCCTAATGAGGAAGAATTTTATTACAATTTACGTAATATCGATCGTAATCAAGATGAATTCATTAAGCTAACCGATATTGAAAAGGCTGCAAGAGTTATTTATCTTAATAAAACCTGCTACAATGGGTTATATCGAGTAAATAACGCTGGTGAGTTCAATAGCCCATTTGGAAAATATAAAAATCCTAATATCGTTAATTCACCAGTGTTGAGGGCGGTTAGTACATATTTTAACTCGGCTGAAATTGAGTTTCACTCTGCTGACTTTTCAGAGATACTTTCCGCTTTACACCGTGGAACATTTGTATATCTTGACCCTCCTTATGATCCCGTTTCTGACACTTCAAGTTTTACTGGATATTCAAGAGGCGGGTTTAACCGCGAACAACAGATTCAATTAAGGGAGTGCTGCGATTCATTAACGGAACGCGGTATAAAATTCATGTTGTCAAACTCGGCAACGGACTTTATTATGAAACAATATTCAAATTATCATATAACAGTAGTAAAGGCAAAAAGAATAATAAATTCAATAGCAAGTAAACGCGGTGATGTGGATGAGGTGATAATAACCAACTATGAGCAACACAGATAATTCTATGGGAGCAGAAAGTAAAAACGATTCAGCTTGGCAGCTTTTATTTGACAAATATAGTATACTTGATTGGGTCGAAAAGCAAGGGTTCT
Organism: uncultured Oscillospiraceae bacterium; assembly: GCA_934456315.1. GTDB lineage: Bacteria > Bacillota > Clostridia > Oscillospirales > Ruminococcaceae > CAG-115. The sequence continues at coordinate 16,600 of CAKSHG010000001.1, forward strand.
ATAAAATTTCTGCTTCTCAGATTAAAGAATTTCGTGAGCCGCGTTTAATGGCAAAATTCGATCATACTATTAATTTGCCCAAACTTTTCAAACAGAATAATCTTGCGATTCTTCCGGTAACTCGTGGAGATTATGTCATTTCAAAATTCAATGCTTATCATAAGTTTGAAACCCTTAGTGACGAAATTGTTAGGGTAAATATTCCTTCTTATATTCAAAGCTTAAGTGTTGATTCTATAACAAGCGAAGCAGTAGCATTAAATTGTGCATTCATTTCTGGCATAATGGCAGATTTTTTAGAAGATGATATGCTAGTACCCACTGTAAGTGGACGAATGGGTTCCGGCATATTTGATTTTGTAATTGCGAACATACATAGTCAAGATAACATAAAACTTCATGTTGATAACTCTCAGATTGAAATTGATGCTGGATATGAAGGCTGTAAAAGTTTGGCGATTATAGAGGCTAAGCGCGACTTATCTGATGATTTCCTTGTTAGGCAGCTCTATTACCCTTTTAGGACTTGGAAGGAAAGAATAACCAAACCTGTAAAACCCATATTCTTGGTTTATTCGAATGGAATTTTCAATCTATATGAATATGAGTTTTCAAATTACTTGGAATACAGTTCACTTAGACTTGTGAAGCAGAAAAATTACACAATCGAAGAAGATATGAACATAACTACGGAAGATATTGAAAATCTGCTTAAAAGTGTTAAAACTGTTTCTGAGCCAGAAATTCCTTTCCCACAAGCCAATAGTTTTGCAAGGATAATAAATCTTTGCGAATTACTGCGAGAGCATCCCATGACAAGGGATGAAATCACAATTAACTATGATTTTGATGAAAGACAGACGAACTATTATACTGATGCAACAAGATATCTTGGCTTAGTAGAAAAGCAAAGGGATGATGGTATTCGTTTCTCTCTTACACCGTTAGGAAAAAGCATTTTGCGGCTTGGATATAAGCAAAGGCAGTTAGCATTTTGTGAGTGTATCTTATCGCACAAAGTATTTGCCGATGCTCTCCATAAGTGGTTTAGTCAGGGACATATAAACCGGTCAGAAATTGTCGATATAATGAAAAGAAACACTTTATACCATGTTGACAGCGATAGCACATATTTTCGAAGGGCTTCTACTATTTCTCGTTGGCTGGATTGGATTGTAAGTTTAATATAGTCAATTCTATGTGCGTAGGTAAAAGAAGATTGCAGATAATGAAATAAATCTCTTCTTTTTCAGAAAGTTGAGTTAATTTATTATTTCAAACGAGAATCAAACATAAAACAGCGCCGCCTCAGGTAATCCTAAAGCGGCGCTGTTTTTACCATCAAGCAACCTTTCTTGGTTTTAAGTTAATGTATATAATATTATTACACTCGTTTATTAGAAAAACAAAGTTACAGCCTTTTCAAAGCAACTTAAATCAGTTCTTTATAAGAGAAATACTGCCGACAACGCTTCCTTCTTTAACAAAAACCAAAGTGTAATCGGAATTTTTCAGAACAAGATAGTCTCTATTGTTGCCCATATAAAAATCTTCCGCTTTGAAGTCGGCAGGAATAATATCCTGATTTTCCAAGTTTGAAAGTGTCACCAGCCAGTCTGCTCCTATCTTGTATGAAGTAGGCTCTTCGTTTGGAAGAGACACATTGAATGAGAGCATTACAGGGGTGGAACACTCTTGGTCTTCGGTACTAACGTTATAAGAAACTGTTTTTGCGCTTATCGCCTTTACAAGAATTTTGTCATTTGTACTTACAAGAGCAGTTGCATCTGTTACAATCTGATTTCCTTTATCAACAAGCTCTAAATTAATAGTGGGGTCAATCGAATATGTGTAAGTTCCGAGAGTGTATGTTGCGGGACTGTTTGCAGTAGTGTGCATAATGCCGTAATAGTCGAACCTTCCGTTTTTGTCCAGTTCGTAAGACATATCGCCGTCTACTGTAACAAGGCTGAAGTTTGCCAGATTGCATATATCCGCATAAGTGGTTGTAGCGGTGAGCGGCAGAACCTCGGTCGCAACGACATGAGGGTCATCTGTCTCGAAGTTTTCGGTGTAGATAAGCTCTACCTCGAACTTGACATCATCTGTTACATTGGGCTTCAGAGATGTGTTGTACGCTTTATCAGCAGGTAGGTCGAAAGTGGTGTTTTCAGTTTCAGAAAGGATTCTTGGTTTACTTTCTCCTGCATCCGCATTGCTTGTTGAATCGAGTTTCGCAGAACTGTCGGCACTGTTGGATGTATCGCTGATGTCAGATGCTTCGTTGTCAGTATTGTTAGCCTGACTGTTTATCTGAGAGGAAGTTGAAGAAACGCTCTCGCTGCTCTGCGAGCCGTTTGAGCACCCGGTAACGCCTGCAAGCATTACGCAAAGGCAAGCTAAACCAATTATCTTATTTTTGTTCTTCATGTTTGATTCTCCTTATATATTGATATGGGATGGCGTTTTTTAATATCTGTTGCCAATTTATTTAGTATTATAACATATAATGCACTAATAGTCAAGTGATATTATAAAGATATTATAAAAAATAAACTGCCAATAAAAGTTCACTGAATATTATTGCATATACAGCATAAAATTTTCAATAATAACATTGACTATTCCTGAAAAGAAGAGTATAATATAATCAGCAAAATGAAAATTCTCTCATCAATATGCAAAAAAATTCAATAGGAGCACACACCATGGAAATAAAACGCGATCATTACCTGAACAAGCTGATAATGAAAAAGCATAACGGCTTGATAAAGGTCATCACAGGAATCCGTCGATGCGGGAAGTCTTATCTTTTGTTTTCTCTTTTCAGAAATCACCTTCTGGAAAGCGGAGTTGACGAGAACCACATAATCGAGCTTGCCTTTGACAGCTTTGAAAACAAGAAATACCGCGACCCGGAGGTGCTTTACCCATTCATAAAGGAGCAGCTCACTGACGATAAAATATACTATGTCATGCTTGACGAAGTGCAGCTTCTTGGCGAGTTTGAATCCGTACTGAACGGGTTTATGAGGATAAAGAACGTGGACGTTTACGTTACCGGAAGCAACGCACGCTTTCTCTCAAAAGACATAATCACGGAGTTCCGTGGGCGGGGCGATGAACTGCATATTCAGCCGCTTTCCTTTGCGGAATTCATGTCTGTGTATGACGGAAACAAGTACGATGGCTGGAACGAGTATGTCCTGTATGGAGGACTTCCTCCTGTTGTTCTGCTTCCTACTCCGGAACAGAAGATAGAGTTGCTGAAAATGCTGTTTCAGGAAACCTATATCAATGATATTGTCGGCAAGCACAGCATCAAGAACAAGGAAGAATTCGAGGAGCTTATAGACATTCTCGCATCCGGAATAGGTTCGCTGACAAACCCGAAAAAGCTTACCGATACTTTCAAGAGCAGGAAGAACAAAACCATCAGTTCCAACACTATCAAAAGCTACCTTGATTATCTTTGCGACGCTTTCATTGTAAGCAGAGCAGCCAGATATGACATCAAGGGGCGCAAGTATATAGACACTCCGCAGAAGTATTATTTCAGCGATGTTGGGCTGCGGAATGCACGCATAAATTTTCGTCAAATCGAAGAAAATCACACGATGGAAAACATCATATACAACGAGCTTCTTGCAAGAGATCTCAATGTTGATGTGGGAATAGTAACGGTAAGCCAGAAAGACAAAAATGACAAGCTGGTGCGCAAGCAGCTTGAAGTTGATTTCGTGTGCAATAAAGGCTCAAAGCGGTATTATGTTCAGTCTGCATTTTCGATTCCGGACAGAGAAAAAATGCAGCAGGAATCCAACTCCCTGCTGCGCATAGACGATTCTTTCAAGAAGATAATTGTGGTAAAGGACGCTCCTGCACCCACTTATACAGACGATGGTATTCTGGTTATCGGAGTGTACGATTTCCTGCTTAATCAGGACAGCCTTGATATGTGAATTGTCAGTAAATTATGTAAGCTAGTACGCCCTCTGCTATTCGATACAGAGGGCTGATTTTATGCGGTGAAATGAACTGTGATTGTAAAATTGCAGTAATTATCATGGAATGGTACGACGGAAATCAAGGAAAAGTGCACCGAAAATCAAGACAAGGATAACGTAGAAATCACATAGATATTTTGTGTAGATGAATACAATAAAACCGCATGACTGAGCCAAAGCTATTAAATTTCTCCACTGGAGAAATTTAAACGATGGCACTAAAAGATACTTAAAAATCAAGAAATGGTGTACCGAAAATCAAAAGGATGGTATGAAGAAAAACAACGAAAAAACTCCTAAAAACACTTTTGAAGATTCTTTATTTTACGCTGAATAATATTCTTGCAATTAATTCTTCTGTGTGTTATAATACGTGATAGATAACTCAAAAACAACTACATCGGGAGGGTTAAATTATGAGTAATAATGAGCGTGAAGAAAATGAGATAGATGAAACCACAGGGCGTCCAATCGACAAAAGCTATCTTGAATGCGGGCTTCCGGATTGGCTTGTTAAGTTCATCGAAAAATTGAACGTATCTTGGGAAAAGGTGGACAACGGAGAAGAATGCTGGAGCTGGGAACGCGACTGGTGCGAGCTTCAGAGCGAAATAAACGTTGCAGAAGTAGAACAGCTTATTTCTTCCGAACAGGCGTGGTATCTGAGGGAAAAGTATCTGAGATTAAGAATAAATGATGATATCTGACAATTTCCTGCGCTCCATTTAAGGTGGAACAAGTTTTTATAAGAAATTTTCTATCTGAGTATGGCGCTTGGAATTTGCTCAATTATCTTTCTCGTTATGCGGTGTGTTTTTCTGCTTCGGCGCCTTTACTTCGTACAGCTCTCCGGGCATTATAGTAGCTGTGCCACCGAAGCTGAATGTAACAGAAAGCGGGGTCACGCCAACATTTCGTATGAAGCCAAGCACTGGTTCATGGTGAGCGACAGCGCTGTATAGCGTTTGGTAAAACTCAACGCCATTTCTTGTCAAAAACCATCTGACACCCGTGTTCATCATTATTACAGAATCATCAAATGTGCCTACATGAACAGCGGCATAATCATCTTTAACTGTTCCGTCTGCATCTCTGTAAAGAGCTCCTGCGAAAAAGTTTTCTCTGCCTGTTGCAAGCTGTAAATATAACATACCGGGTTTAATAAGTTCGCCGTTTTTCAGGAATTCGCTATGGGCAAACTGGGCTTTCTCTGCAAGGTCATAGCTGCCACCAAGAAACTTTTCGCAGAACTCCTTTACTAAATCTACATATATGGTAGTGTCCATGTCGTTCTTGCGGACAATATAAAGGCTGTGCTTTGTATTAACTGCAAGCATATTGCCCCTGTCCTCTGCTGAAATTATAGACGAGGTGTGAATATAGGTTCCATCAGGGCAGGTCGGTTTTGTGTGACCGTAGACATTGCCTTTCAGATAGTAAATGACGTTTTCTCTCCCTTGTTCGGTTTTGATTGTCCAGTTCTTAAGCTGCATGATGTTTTCCTTCCTCAATAAGACATCTGTTACTATTATTATAAATCATTTTAATATAATGTCAAGCCCTGATAAGCAAAAAGAAAATTGTAATAAGGAGATGGTTCTATGCAGGTTTTTAAGGGCGAAAAACTGAAACAGCTTACCGATAAATTAGACCTGCTTCCAAAACTGAAAACGGCAGATTATTCGGCAAATTTTCTGAACGGTAAAAAGAAAAAAGCGTTACAAATATACGGGCTTAGCAAAACCGGAAAAACCACGATTCTGCTTCATGCGATATCAGGGCATGACGCTTTGTATATAAAGCCTGAGTGCGATGAATCCGAAACTGCCGCTGATTATGCGGGAATTATTTTGAACGCTGAACAACAGTTCATTGCGATAGATGATTTTGATAAAATAAACGGCAGAGAAGCGTTGTTCGATTTGCTTTATGATGAAGTGTGCGCTGGGAAGAGAATTGCTTTTGCAACTGGATTGCAGCCATTGTTCCTGTCGGAAAAAACTGAACTGCTCTGTTCAAACGCCCTTACATGGAACGAATGGGAAATAGTAGGCGGCGCAAGCGCGGAAGAATACATATCGCAGCTATCAGAAGCATTCCCAGATGCAGAATCAGTTCTGCTTGGAGACGGCTCAGATGAAACTGCCGCAGCGCTTGCGAAAATGTTCATTATGGCTCCCGCGCAGGAGTGGAACGGCTCCGTCAGGAAAAGATATATCTGTATTCCAGTCTTGGCTCGCCGATTCTCCGAAAATTCAGACGACCTGTTGAGAACAAGACTTGCTTCAGTGCTGTGGTGGAGCCGTTACAGTGAAGATAATCTGTATTATCTCACATCAGAGGGAGATGAATTGTTTGCCATGACGCAGAAAAACGGGAGGTTTGTTTACCTTTTCGGCGTAGGCGAAAAGTCCGCGAAAGCTCTCAGCTTAGAAGCTATTGATGAGGAGTTTCCTGACGGTGAGATATTGGGTCGTATCGCAGTTACAAACGGCGGGAAATTTTATTCTTTCAGTAATGACACGGGAACAGTGAAATTTATTTCTGTCCAAATGGAAGAAAAAATCATAAATTACGGAATGCTGTGATTTATCGAAAGCTCTGATGAGAAACCAATACGTTGAATTTTTGTGCTTATATATGCAAAAAAATTCAGTAGAAGCAAAATTCCTGAAAGAAAAGAATTACTGAGTTTTGTACAGTTCGTGATTATATCTAACAATTGTCTAACAGGATGTGCAAAAACCGCATTACAAAGCCGTTTGAGGTTCTCCAAGAGATAAGGAGCAACCTTTCGATACCGCATTACCATGCGGGTCATCAGGGATATTTCAAGACTTCGTCTTTATTGGGATCCTCTCCGAGTACCTTTCGGAGGGGATTTTCCTTTATATCAGGGAATTTGAGTGCAGCCGGTTTTCCGCATTTGCCTTTTCATTCATGCTGAACAATATTCTTGCAATTAATTCTCCCGTGTGTTATAATATGTGGTAGATAACTCAACAACAGCTGCATCTGGAGGTTTTACATATGGATAATAAAGAACACGAAGAAAATGAGTTAGATGAAACTGGACGCCCCATCGACAAGAGCTATCTTGAATGTGGACTGCCGGACTGGCTCGTTAAGTCCATCAATAAGCTGAATGCCGCCTGGGAAAAGGTGGACAACGATGAAGAATGCTGGAGCTGGGACTGCGACTGGTGCGAGCTTCAGAGCGAAATAAACGTCGCGGAGGTAGAACGGCTTATTTCTTCAGAACAGGCGTGGTATCTGCGGGAAAAGTATCTGAGATTAAGAATAAATGACGATGACATCTGACGATATAGCTCCCGCGCAGGAGGGTAACGGCTCCGGCAGGGAGGTTTTCGTTTGTGCAAATCGAACAAAAATGGCAGGGAAAAATCTTGGCGTTTTGTGGTAGACATTTGAGCCGCACTGTGATATAATATCTATACAGACATTATATCTGCTATCTTTGTTTCGACTGGAGGAATTCATATGGCAAAGAAAAAGCTATTCGGCAATAATATCAAGCCCTCCTGCAAATACTGCGAGCTCGGTACCGCCGGCGAAGGCGACAAGATCCACTGCTCAAAAATGGGCGACGTAAAGGCTTACGACTCCTGCAAGAAGTTTGTATACTCCCCGCTCAAACGAGTTCCCAAGAAGGAACTTCAGCTTGCAAACTCTGCGGTAAACGATATCGACTTCTGATCTGTCATTCAGGCTGTTAGAGGTGCTCCATGCCCACGCGTGGAGCATTTTTATTCAAAAAATGCGACTTTTGTATCAGGCAGGCATTTTTTCTCTTGCAATATGCCGATTTTTGTGTTATAATTTATGTGATTATAGTGCTAAGGTCAGCATTATATGTGGGAAATTGAGGAAATATATAAGGAGAGGATAACATGAAGCTCAATAAAAGAATAGCAGCGGCGGTGCTTTCAGGCTGCCTTGCAGTCAGTGCAGTGCAGAGTTCGGTAGCGCTTACAGGTTTTGCTGCTGTCACAGACTATGATTCAAACGATTACGTCTGGTTTTATGACGAGAGTCTTTTCCGCGGCACAGGCGAAACCGCCCCTAACGAGAAATTCATAAAAGCTATTCAGTCTGCGACAAACGTCAAGGACTATACCGAGATCACTTTCGGCGACCTTGAACGCGTCACAGCGCTTAACCTTAGCGGACTGGGGCTGGAATCCATTCCCGGCGTGATACAGTATATGCCGCGCCTGCGTACCCTGGACCTGTCCAACAACAAGCTCCGCAGCGCCACCATCGGCACGCTGGATCTTTCCAAGGATATCGCGCTTACCTCGGTAGACTTGAGCAACAACTACCTGACAAGCGTTCCTGCGTGGTTCTCCGCGCTCAACATAACGACCAAGAAGATAAACAACAACCTTCTGAACACCACCAATCAGAGGAAGCTCATCGTCACCCCGGATACCTATTATTTCGGCGTTGGCGATACGATCTCCGAGCAGGATATCAAGATATTCAAGGATAAGGTGCTCTCCACCGTTACGCTTAGCGACAAGAGCATGCTCCCCGAGTACTTCTACGATCCCGACCTGCCTACCTATAATATCCCGGACAGCGAGAAGAACAACACCTCCACATACCTTAGGAACGAGAACATCGAATTCGATATTGATTTCAGCTCCTATCTGACAAACGGAGTAGTAAGCAAGGCAGGAAAGATCACCGGCACGATCGCCCTCGGGATCTACGGCAACGGGACCAGCTCCAACCCCAATATCCGCGCCACTGTTACGGTATACTTCCTTGACGGAAACGACCCCACTACAGTGAAGTTCCGCCTGGAGACCCTCATCGCAGAGTGCGAAAAGCTCACCAAGGAGTCCTATACCTCCAACAGCTGGACCGTGTTCTCCAATCAGCTTAGCACTGCGAAGGCTATCCTTAGCTACAGCAACACTGACAGCACTATGCTCCAGAATGCCTACGACAGCCTGACCGAGGCAAAGAAGAACCTCGTCAGCGGCGTAAATACGAACACCAAGAAGATACTCACCGACCTCCTCACCATTGCAAAGACCTACAAGGAGGAGGACTACACAGCAGAAAGCTGGAAGCCCCTTGATACCGCGATAACCATGCTCACCGACGCTTCCAATGATACTTCGACCTCGCTCGACGACGCCAACAAGGCTATCAAGGCATTCCAGGACGCGCAGAACGGACTTGTTCCCACCAAGCAGTCCGTACCGGATAAGATAACCAAGGCGCAGTTCGAGTCTATCTACGGCGAGAACAAGACCGTGACCGCCAAGGGCGCGACCCGCGACGGCTCCAAGTACAGCTGGAAGTTCACCGGAACGGACGTTTCAAAGCCGGCTGACTTTGACCCCGAGGTGCTCTACACCAGCAGCAATGAGGAACAGATCCGCTTCGAGGTAGGCTCCGCAAGCGATTATCAGATCATTTCCTTCAAGCAGACAGGCGCGTTCCCCGGTATCGGCGAACTCACGCTGGACGTTTCCAATGTCTACAAGAATGGTACATACAGGCTTTACAAGTGGAACGCTACCACCAAGAAGTCTGAATTCATCAGAGAGGTGACGGTAGAAAACGGCTCCGTTACCACAAGTTTCAGCGAGGGCGGCGATTACTTCATAAGCTCCGTGCTCCAGAATTTCCAGATGATATCCTCGAACTTCAAGATCAACAACGACAAGCGCACCATCGCGGCTGGCTTCAAGAAGAAGTATACCGTTGCTGATTTCCGCGAAAACATCGAGAACGGCGAGGCAATAAAGGTGACCAACGCAGACGGCACCGCGGCGACCGAAACGCAGTACATCGCGACTGGTATGAAGGCGATGGCTCCCAACAGCGACGTTTCCTATTCGCTCATCGTATCCGGTGATGTCGACGGCGACGGAAACTGCACCGCGCTCGACGCTGTGAATATCCTCAAGGCTGTCATCGGCGAAACCACGCTCGACACCTACGAGCAGAAGGCTGCCGCAGACGTCAACGACGACGGCTGGGTAAGAGCAGACGACGCAGTGGTCATTCTGAAGTACATCGTGGGCATGGACTGATAACCGCCTCACGGAGGTAAAATGAACACAAAAACAATAGCGGAAAACCGCATCGTAAGGCATGAATATTTCATCATCGAGAGCTACGAAGCAGGAATAGAGCTGTTCGGCACGGAGGTAAAGTCTATCCGCAACGGCGGCGTGAACCTCAAGGATTCCTGGATATCCATAGAAAACGGCGAGGCGTTTATCCGCAACATGCACATCTCCCCCTATGAGAAGGGAAACATCTTCAACAAGGATCCTTACCGCACGCGCAAGCTCCTCATGCATAAAAAGGAGATACTCAAGCTGTTCGGAGAGGTGAAGCAGGGCGGCTACACGCTGATCCCGGTATCCATGTATTTCAAGGATTCCAAGGTCAAGGTGCAGGTCGGGCTCTGTAAGGGCAAGAAGCTCCACGATAAGCGCGACGACATGGCTAAGCGCGACGCTGGCAGAGAAATCGAACGCGCAATGAAGCAGCGAAACCGTTAATATCACATCGCAGGGCTGTCGATAAAGGCACATCTGCGTCGTCAGCGCCAGTTTGGCAGGCAAAAAGCCTGTCCAAACTGGCGCTTCCTAGCATCTGCACCTTTCTTGCCACCCTGTGATATATACTTTTTCAACATAAAAGCAGGGCTGTTTTTCAGCCCTGCTTTTGTGTTTTCGCTGTTTTGTGTGAATTCTACAGATTTACTATTGACAACTTAAATATTTAGGTGTATAATGCTAACAGATAGCAAAGTGTTTACTTAACTTATAAGCATATTACTTAATTTAAGGAGAATCGAAATGAAAAAGTTCCTCGCAATCATGATGGCGGGCGCAGTCGTTCTTAGCATGGCTGGAATGACCGGCTGCTCCGGCAATACCGCTTCCGGTTCCGAAACAGCCGGCAGCTCTGACAATTCGCAGAGCGTTTCAGACAGCCCAGATAACGCAGACAGCTCCGCGGCTGACGACAGCGCGGCTTCCGCCACAGCGGACAGCTCTGCGGCTGAACAGCCCGGTGAGGCAGACAGCGCTGCTCTGCCGGTCGCAATGAAGCCCGACCTGCTCTCCGCAGCTATCCAGGATAAGCTCGGTCTGGACGAGCAGACTGCGGCAAAGGCTGCGGAGGACATGCTCCCGCTGCTGATGTATACCCAGGGCGATCCCGTGCGCGTTGCTAAGGTCATCAGGAAGCTCCAGGCAGGCGAGGAAGTCACCATAGCATACCTCGGCGGCTCCATCACCCAGGGGACCGGCGCAGATAACGAAAACTGCTACGCTGCGCTCACCACAAAGTGGATAGAGAGCCAGTACCCCGATGCAAAGGTGAACTACGTCAACGCAGGTATCGGCGCGACAGGCTCCTACATCGGCGTACACCGCTGCGACGCGCAGGTGCTTAGCCACGATCCCGACCTGGTGTTCATCGATTTCTCGGTCAACGACGAGTCCCAGAACAACGCGATAAACAAGCTGACATACGAGGGACTTATCCGCAAGATATGGAAGCACTCCAGCAATCCGGGCATCATCTGCATTGCAATGACCCAGGACAACGGCACCAGCGTACAGGACTGCCACGGCGAGGTAACTGAAAAGTACTCCGTTCCGTTCGTTTCCTACCATGACGCAATGCTGAACTTCCTCAACACGAACGATGTCCAGTGGTCCGACATTTCCGGCGACAATATCCACCCGAACATGTCCGGACACGCTATTTTAAGCGCAATGCTGACCACCTACCTCCAGTACGTCACCGACAACCTTGACAGCATCGGCGACACCGACCCCGAGCTTGCTCCCGCAGGCGACGAGGGCGCGAAGTACGAAAACGCGGTCCTGCTGACCACTGACGAGGCGCAGCCCGTTACCACCGGTGCGTTCGAGATGAAGCAGATGGAGTTCGGCGGATTCAAGAACCCCTGGATAGCGAAGCTCCCCGCAGACGCGGAGATAACTGACGACGACGCATTCGTCATCGAGGTGGAGGCGCAGAACATCGGTCTGCTGTACGCAAAGCTGACCAGCAACGCCGGAATGGCTGACGTGTACGTTGACGACGAGCTGGTTGCTACCATCAACGCTGATTTCACAGGCGGCTGGGGCAACTATGTGAACTTCACGCAGGTCAAGAGCTTCATGAGCTCCGGAAAGCACACCCTCAAGATAGTCCCCAAGCCTGGCGCGGAGGGCAAGCCGTTTGCGTTCTACATCTCCGGGATAACCATTTCCTGATTCAACGATTCGGGCACTAATATATGAATACCGGCTCCCCGAGGAAAGGGAGCCGGTATTTGTTATTTCCTTGTAAGTTCGAAGCTGTTCATCGTCATGCGGCGCAGCTCCTCGTCCGGGACGTCGGACTCGTCCAGGCGGACACTGTTCCAGTGGGTCTTGTTCATGTGGTATGCGGGGGTAACTCCGCTGAACAGCTTGCGGAGCAGCTCCGCTTCCTGCGGGTCGCACTTCAGGTTCACTATGTACCCGCCGTCGTGCGCCATCACCAGCGCGAACCATTTCCGGTTCAGGGTATGACGGCAGACTACGCTGTCGAAATCCTCATTGAACGGCTGGTCGGTGGAGGCTCCCGGAATGCTGCGGCAGAACTCAAGAAACTCTTCCCGGGTCATGTCACTTTTTCCTTATATAATGGAAGAAGCGGATATTGCGGCACTCGGAGGAGATGACCGGGGAAACCTCCGTAAGCTCCCAGTCCTTGTCGTGCTCGATATCGGTGAAGAATACGTCGCCGCTGAAGCTCTCGTAGATGCGGGTGATGTACGCCTCGCCGCAGTAGGGAAGAAGTTCGCGGTAGATCTCGCCGCCACCGATAACGAACACCTTTCCCTGCGCTTTCTCTGCGAATCCGAGGAAGTCCTCGACGCTGCCGAAAACCTGCGCGCCCTCCAGCTGCTTCACGGTGCGGGAGATAACGCAGTTCGTCCTGCCGGGGAGCGGCTTTGCGCCGATGCTTTCCCAGGTCTTTCTGCCCATGACTACGGTGGAATCCGCAGTGGTTTCGCGGAAGAACTTCATGTCCTCGGGAATGTGCGCGAGAAGCCCGCCGTCCTTACCGATAGCCCAGTCGCAGTCTGCTGCAAGTATTATTGTCATTTTGGTATCCTCCTGAAATTATAAGTACACTACAATCATACTATTTTTCGGAGGGATTGTCAAGACCTTTGCCCCCGCGCGCTTGACATAAATTATCAGGAATGATATAATACTACTGTACTATACTATAATATGACGAAAAGAGGATACGATGATTCCGAAACTTATAATAGTCGTACCCTGCTATAACGAGCAGGAGGTACTTCCGATAACTGCCCCGCAGTTCCTGGTGAAGATAACCCAGCTTGCTGACGAGGGGCTGATTTCCCCAGACAGCCGCGTGATGTTCGTCAACGACGGCAGCAAGGACGACACCTGGAACATAATCCAGGAGCTTGCAGGGCAGGACGAGCACTTCATAGGCATAGCGCAGAGCCGCAACCGCGGTCACCAGAACGCAGTGCTTGCGGGTCTGATGGAAGCCAAGGATATGTGCGACATCACGATAAGCATAGACTGCGACGGTCAGGACGACATCAACGCCATGGACGAGATGATAAAGGCGTATAACGACGGCTGCGAGATAGTGTACGGAGTACGCTCCAAGCGGGATACGGACACGTTCTTCAAGCGCTTCACGGCGGAGAGCTTTTACAAGCTGCTGAACTCTATGGGCGCCGAGGTGGTGTTCAACCACGCGGATTACCGCCTGATAAGCAGCCGCGCACTCCAGGAGCTTGCGAAATTCCAGGAGGTCAACATTTTCCTGCGGGGCATGGTGCCGCTGGTCGGGTTCAAGAGCACCAGCGTGTACTACGAGCGCAGCGAGCGCGCGGCGGGGAAGTCGCACTATCCGCTTAGCAAAATGCTGGCGCTGGCGTTCGACGGTATCACCAGCCTTTCGATAAAGCCGATAAAGCTCATAATCGGGCTTGGTATAATCGTGGCGCTCATCAGCTTTATCGGGATAATCTGGGCGGTGGTCGAGGCTATCCTCGGTAAGACCGTGATGGGCTGGGCGTCGACGACATGTATAATCTGCTTCCTTAGCGGAGTGCAGCTCATTTCGATAGGCGTCATCGGCGAGTACATCGGAAAGATATACATGGAGGTCAAGCACCGTCCGCGCTACATCATCAGCGACCGCACCTGGGAGAAGAACGACCGCGGCGAGGACTGACCGTCACTGCATTTTCCGCAGCAGACGCTCCATCTCCTGTATGCCCCGGGTCTGGGAGGAGATTATCGCGTCGAGTATCGGGCGGAGCTGCTCGCAGATGGGGTATTGCAGCGCGTTTTCCGACATGAGCACGGCGCCCCGGTGGTGGGGTATCATCTCCCGCATGAAATCCGCTGCGACGCAGCCAGTGGTCCGGGCGTCCTTCATCTGGTCGAACATCACGCCGGTTATGTCCCGGAAGCGCCGCTGGTAGCTGCACAGCTCCTGGCTGCAGTTCGTGACCTGCTGGCAGCACTCCAGCGCGGACTGCATGTTCTCTATGCTCTTCGTCTGGGAGGTTATGATGTTCTCGGCGATACAGCGCACCGGTCTGAACCGGGAGTGCTTCAGCAGCTCCTGCGACATCGCTATCGCCGCGCGGTGGTGCGGTATCATCTGCACGATGAAGTTGTGGGAGATGCTGCAATTCAGCTGCGCTGTGGTCATTTCATCTATCATGGTTTCGAGTATCCTGCGGTAGCAGCGGATATATTCCGCAGTCCCGCTGTCTGGTGAGTTCATAGGCGGCTCCTTTCAGATTTCGTTGTGTCATTATATGCGGGGCGGGGCGTTTCGGTGAATATCCCGCGTGTTTCCGGAAATACTACTTCCGTAAGGCGCTGCGGAGCGGTTTTACAGAGGTTTTCAAAAAAACTGAAAAATTTTGATATTTTTTTTGAAAAGCTCTTGACAAATCATATTTCCTGTGCTATAATATTATTCGTTAAGTCACCAGGGAATAAAACCTGACTGATTCAGATATTGCGGTGTCGCCAAGCGGTAAGGCAGATGACTCTGACTCATCCATTGCGAGGGTTCAAATCCTTCCACCGCAACCAATCAGAAAGCTGTGCTTTTTTAGCACAGCTTTTTTGTTTGTCCCGAGTTTTTTACATCAGCCTTGATTCAGATATCACAGCTGTATATCTGCTATATGCAGTTAACATGCATTTGTTAAAAAATTCTCAAAAATTCGAGGATTACGACTTGACTTATTGCAAAATATCGGGTATAATGTTATATGTGGAGAAAGCGTATGCAGCCGTTCTGAAGCCGCAGGTTTTCTCGTATTCCAAAAAATTTCAGAAGGAGATAACTACTATGGCAAGAAATCCCGGTGTATTAACCAAGAACCCTAACGTTATCAAGTGGGTAGACGAGATGGTTGCTCTCACCAAGCCTGACCAGGTGATCTGGATCGACGGCTCCAAGGAGCAGCTCGACGAGCTGACCAACGAGGTTTGCTCCCTGCCCGACGGCAATAAGGACAAGATGTACAGACTGAACCCGGAGAAGCTCCCCGGCTGCCTGTATCACAGAACCCTCCCCAACGACGTTGCAAGAGTTGAGGACAGAACTTTCATCTGCTGCCGCGAGAAGAAGGACGCAGGCCCCACCAACAACTGGATGGACCCCAAGGACATGAAGGCTATGCTGACCCCCATGTACGACGGCGTTATGAAGGGCAGAACAATGTACGTTATCCCGTACTCCATGGGCCCGATCGGCTCCTCCCTCGCAAAGGTAGGCGTTGAGCTGACCGACTCCATCTACGTTGTTCTGAACATGAACATCATGACCAGAATGGGCGCTGACGCTTTCAAGAACCTCGGCGACACCTCCAACGACTTCGTTCGCGGTCTGCACAGCAAGGCTGACGTTAATCCCGAGAAGAGATACATCGTTCAGTTCCCCGAGGAGAACACTATCTGGTCCATCAACTCCGCATACGGCGGAAACGTTCTGCTGGGCAAGAAGTGCTTCGCACTCCGTATCGCTTCCTACCAGGGCAAGAACGAGGGCTGGATGGCAGAGCACATGCTGATCCTCGGCGTTAAGAAGCCCGACGGCGAGATGAGATACATCACCGCTGCATTCCCCTCCGCTTGCGGCAAGACCAACCTCGCAATGCTCATTCCTCCGGCAGTTTACAAGGAGCAGGGCTATGAGGTTTACACCGTAGGCGACGATATCGCCTGGATGAAGCCCGGCAAGGACGGCAGACTGTACGCTATCAACCCCGAGAACGGCTTCTTCGGCGTTGCTCCCGGTACAAACGCTAAGTCCAACTACAACGCACTTGCTTCCACAATGAAGAACACCATCTTCACCAACGTTGCTCTGAACAACGCAGACAACACCGTTTGGTGGGAGGGTCTTGACAAGAACCCGCCTGTTGACGCAACAGAGTGGAAGGGCGCAAAGGTAAACGGCGTTGAGTTCACTTCCGAGATCGACCCCGCTACCGGCAAGAACAAGAAGCTTGCTCACCCGAACTCCAGATTCACCGCTCCGGCTGTCAACTGCCCGTGCGTATCCCCCGAGTTCAACAACCCGGACGGCGTTCCTGTAAGCGCTATCATCTTCGGCGGCAGACGTGCTTCCACAACTCCGCTGGTATATCAGTCCTTCGACTGGGTACACGGCACCTATATGGGCTCCGCTGTTTCCTCTGAAACCACCGCAGCTGCTACCGGCGCTGTAGGCGTTCTCCGTCACGATCCTATGGCTATGAAGCCGTTCATCGGTTACAACGTAGGCGACTACTGGGCACACTGGCTCGAGATGGGCGAGAAGCTCGGCGACAAGGCTCCCAAGATATTCAACGTTAACTGGTTCAAGCAGGACGAGAACGGCAACTTCATCTGGCCGGGCTTCGGCGACAACATGCGTGTACTCGACTGGATCATCAAGCGCGTTGAGGGCAAGGTCGACGCTGTTGAAACTCCTATCGGCTACCTGCCTAAGAAGGGCGACATCAACCTCAAGGGCATCGAGGACGAGGTTACTTCCGAAGTTGAGGACAAGCTGCTCGCAGTTGATATCGACCTCTGGAAGAAGGAGATCGCAGAGATGCGCAGATATTACAACGATGATATCAAGGCTAAGGGCGGCAACATTCCGCAGGCTCTCTACGATGAGCTCGACAAGATCGAGGCTAGACTCAACAAGGCTTGATTTCAGCCTTACAGTCTGAACTGAATAATAAGAGCGCAGGTACGTTTGTACCTGCGCTTTGGCTGTCGATAAAGGCACATCTGCGTCGTCAACACCATTCCGGCAGGCAAAAAGCCTGGCCGGAACGGCGTTTCCTAGCATCTGCACCTTTCTCAACAGCCAGGTAATTTACTTTTTCGGCAAGAATAGCGCAGGTACGTTTGTACCTGCGCTTTTGTATTACCGGAATGACATTCGTAAATAAAAAACTGCCGCGCTTCTGGCGCGGCAGTTGGTGTATCACAGCTTATCGCTTGCGGAGAAAATGCAGAACGTATATACTGCCGGCATCAGCACCACGACGATATCTCCGAAGTTGAACATATGCCCAGAAATGCTGCAAATCAGCGAGATGACCGCCAGGACGGTCATGAAAGCTCCCGCGATGAGGGCGCTCCTGACGGTTTTCATGCCGTGCCCGCTGACGGCGCGCAGCCCTGAAACGCACATTATTCCGAATCCGAAAGCCACGATGAGCATGCTCATCAGATTCCCGAGATAGCCCATTATTCCGCCGCTTCTAACAGTCGAGAGAAGCGCGAAACGGAAGAACCAGCTCTGCCCGCCGAAAAGCACCTGGATATTCAGAACCACAGACAGCACTGCGACAAGCCCGCTAAGCACCGAAAGAGCCGTTATAGTCTTTTTCATCGCGGCTCCTTACAGCGCCTTGAGGGCGCGCTGACCGATGTCGCTGCGGTGGTGAGCCTTCTCGAATGTGATGGTGTCCACGGCCTTGTAAGCCTTGTCCAGCGCCTCGCGGAGGTCTGCTCCGGTCGCGGTCACGCCAAGCACTCTGCCGCCGGCGGTGTAGTACCTGCCGTTTTCGAGCTTTGTTCCTGCGTGGTAAACGTAGGCGAGGGGGGACTGTCCCTTTTCGTCCAGACCGGAAATTTCCTTGCCGGTTTCGTACTTCTCGGGGTAGCCGCCGCTTGCGATGACTACGCACGCGCAGGATTTGTCGCTCCACTTGATGTCGAGCTGGTCGAGCTTTTCTTCCCAGACCGCTTCCATGATGTCAACGAGGTCGGTTTCCAGCAGCGGCAGCACTACCTGGGTTTCGGGGTCGCCGAAACGGCAGTTGTACTCTACTACCTTTGCGCCGTTCGGGGTGAGCATAAGTCCGAAGTACAGGCAGCCCTTGAACGGACGTCCCTCTTTCTGCATCGCGGCGATGGTCGGCTTGAATATCTTCTCCATGCACTCCGCCTTGAATGCGTCGGTGTAGCAGGGGTTCGGGGCTATCGTGCCCATTCCGCCGGTGTTCAGTCCCTCGTCGTTGTCGTTGGCGCGCTTGTGGTCCATGGAGGATATCATCGGCTTTACGGTCTTTCCGTCGGTGAATGCGAGAACGGTCACCTCCGGCCCGGTCATGAATTCCTCAACGACTATCTCGCTGCCGGATTTGCCGAACTTGCCGTCAAGCAGCATGGACTTTACTGCGGCTTCCGCTTCGGGGAAGTCCTTCGCGATGATTACGCCCTTGCCCAGCGCCAGTCCGTCGCACTTGATTACAGCCGGGTAGCTGTTCTGCGCCTTTATGTACTCGATAGCCTTGTCCGCGTCGGTGAATGTTTCGTAGCCCGCAGTCGGTATGCCGTACTTCTTCATCAGCGCCTTGGAGAACACCTTGCTGCCCTCGAGGATAGCCGCATTCGCGCGGGGTCCGAAGGTCTTGAATCCCGCCTCGTTCAGCTTGTCGACCATTCCCATTACCAGGGGGTCGTCAGGCGCTACGAAAACGAAGTCAGGCTCCAGCTTCTTCGCGAGGTCCAGGATGCCGTCAAGGTCGGTCGCCTTCACCGGGAAGCATTCAGCCAGCGCGGAGATACCGCCGTTGCCGGGGGCTGCCCATATCTTGTCTACCTTGGGGGACTTTGAGAGCGCGGTGATTATCGCGTGCTCGCGTCCGCCGCCGCCTACTACCAGAATATTCATAAAACAGAACGTCCTTTCGAAATAAGATTACACTACTATTTTATCATAACGCCCGAGTTTTTTCAAGCTTTTTTGCTAATTTACGCTAAACTATTTGACATGCGCCCCGCCAGATGGTATAATTACTATTGTAAGAGGAATAACGATATACCAAGTGTAATACCGGCTGCGGATAATACTGAAAGTGGTCGGATTAACGCGAGAAACGAGGTAAAAACATGCGAAACGTAACAGTCGCAGCAATACAGATGTCCGTTCCGGAAACGCCGGAGAAGTCCATTGAGAAAGCCGAAAGGCTGGTGAGAGAGGCCGCCGCAAAGGGCGCGAACGTGATACTCCTGCCGGAGCTTTTCGAGAACTGGTATTTCTGCCAGGAGCGCAGGTACGACAGCTATAAGCTCGCCCTCCCGCTGGAGGAGAACCCCGCCGTAAAGCGCTTCCGGGAGGTCGCGGGGGAGCTTTCCGTGGCGATGCCGATAAGCTTCTACGAGCAGGACGGCAACGTGCTGTACAACAGCATAGCGATGATAGACGCGGACGGCTCCATACTGGGCGTCTACCGCAAGACGCATATCCCGGACGACCATTTCTACCAGGAGAAGTTCTACTTCACCCCAGGCGACACCGGATTCAGGGTGTGGGATACCCGCTTCGGCAAGATAGGCGTCGGCATCTGCTGGGACCAGTGGTTCCCGGAGGCGGCGCGATGCATGGCTCTGGACGGCGCGGAGCTGCTGTTCTACCCGACCGCGATAGGCTCCGAGCCGGTGCTGGAGTGCGACAGCATGCCGCACTGGCAGCGCTGCATGCAGGGTCACGCGGCGGCGAACCTCGTTCCGGTCATCGCGGCCAACCGTATCGGCACGGAAACGGTCACCCCGGACAGCGAGAATCAGCAGCAGTCCTCCTCGCTGACGTTCTACGGAAGCAGCTTCATCGCCGACAACACCGGCGCGCTGGCGGAGTGCGCGGACCGCGTTTCCGATACAGTCCTGCTGCACACGTTCGACCTGGACGAGCTGCGTGACATGCGCCTTAGCTGGGGAGTTTTCCGCGACAGACGTCCGGAGATGTACGGCAGGATAGCCGGAGTAAAGTGAGGTCAGCATGAGAGTACTTGACACAACGCCGCAGCAGGACGGCTTCTATATGCCTGCGGAATTCTCGGAGCATTACGGCTGCATTCTGATATTTCCGGAGCGCTCGGATTCCTGGCAGTACGGCGCCTACGCCGCGCGCAAGGCTTTCGTCAGGGTCTGCGAGGCTATCGCCAGGAGCGAGAAAGTCACCGTCTGCGCCAGCGACAAGCAGTACGAAAACGCCCGCAGAATGCTCCCGCCGCATATCCGGGTGGTCGAGATGTCCAGCAACGACAGCTGGGCGAGGGATTACGCCCCGACTTTTGTAACAAACGGTCAGATTATACGCGGAGTAAACTGGAGCTTCAACGCCTGGGGCGGTCTGGAGGACGGTCTGTACTTCCCCTGGGACAAGGACGACCGCATGGCGCGCAAGCTCTGCGACCTCTATGACAAAAGCATGTACGACGCCTCCGGATTCGTGCTGGAGGGCGGCTCGATACACTCCGACGGTGAGGGGACGATACTCACCACCGAAGCCTGCCTGCTTAGCGCCGGGCGCAATCCCGGGCTTACCAAGCAGCAGATAGAGGACAGGCTGAAGGAGTACCTCGGAGCGCAGAAGGTCATCTGGCTGAAGCGCGGGATCTACAACGACGAAACCAACGAGCACGTTGACAACATCTGCGCGTTCGTGAAGCCCGGCGAGGTGGTCCTCGCCTGGACGGACGACACCTCCGACCCGCAGTACGAGCTGTCGCGCTCCTGCCTGGAGATACTGGAGCGCTCCACCGACGCAAAGGGCAGACCGATAAAGGTTCACAAGCTGTATCTGCCGAAGCCCGTGACGATAACGGCGGAGGAGTGCGACGGGCTAGACACGATGGATTTCGAGCCGACCCGCACTCCCGGCGAGCGGCTTGCGGCAAGCTACGTCAACTTCTACATTTCAAACGGCGCGGTGGTCATGCCGTTCTTCGGCGACCCCGCGGACGAGCCTGCGCGGGCTAAGCTCCAGGAGCTGTTCCCGGGGCGGGAGGTCATTCCGGTATACGCCCGGGATATCCTGATAGGCGGCGGAAATATCCACTGCATAACCCAGCAGATACCGGCGTTTTCGAAGGAGGAGAGCCAGTGGCAGGCGTGACCGCTACCTGCGGCAAGACCTGCTGCGGGAAATCCCGCTTCGCGCGGGAGCTTCAGCGTACCTCCGGGGGAGTTATCCTGTCCTGCGACGAGCTGACGCTGATGTTCCCCGAGGTGGAGCACGACCGTCTGCTCCCGGCAGTGAAGCAGTATCTGCTGAAAAAATCCCTCGAGATAACCGCTGCCAGCGCTGACGTTATCCTGGACTGGGGGCTGTGGCAGCGCTCCGAGCGCGACCAGCTCCGGAGCTTCTTCAGCGAGCACGGTGTGCCGTTCAGGATAGTGTACCTTGATGTCCCGGACGGGCTGCGCCGGGAATTCATCGCCCGCAGGAACGCCGCAGTTAAATCCGGCGAGGTCCAGGCGTACATCATCGACGAGGGGCTTGAGCGGAAGCTGGATTCGCTGTTCCAGCCGCCGGAGCCGGACGAAAATATCGACAGGTTGTAATATTCTTTGACAATATTCCAGATAGTGTTACAGCCGTATATAAAAAACTCCCCTTTCCGGATTGGAAAGGGGAGTTTCGCGTTTACTTATTGTAATATCAGCAAAGATATTACTTCTGGTTGTCCTCAAACCACTTTGCAGCCATCATCGGCGACAGTACGAAATCGAGTATCTCGGGGGCGCCGTCGTAGACGGTTCCGGTGGTTTCGGCTGCGGCATTCTCATCGACCGTTTCGCAGATATCGTAGGTGACCTGCGGGCGGTACTTTATGCGGCAGTAGAGGAACTCCGGCGGGATATAGTCAATCTGGGAAAGCTCCTCCAGCCAGAGGAACGGGGACATTCCGCCGATGCTCACATCGTCGATTATCCAGCCGCCCGCCGCGTAGGAGTCGTTGGCGCAGAGGTACAGCGAGAAGCGGAACTTCTGCTCCTTGCCCTCGTCGTTTAGCAGACCGATGGAGAAGTTCTTCAGCATGAAGCTGTTTATCATCTTGGATTCGTATCCGCAGCAGGGGCAGGTGCTTCCGTAGCCGTAGAGCTTTGCGTTGATGTCACGGGCAAAATAGTTCTTGTAAAGGCGCGGGTCCTTTATGCCGGAAATGCGCTTTACCTCGCCGCGCAGGAACTCGAATTCCTTGCGCTGAATGGTCGGCACTGGCTTGAAGTAGTAGGGAATCTGGTCGGCGAGGACCTGGTTGGGCTCCTCGGTGCTGGAGTAGACTGCGGCGAGTGCGCTGCCCAGCTTTCCGGTCAGCGCGAATTCGATGTACTTCGCGAACTGCGGCTTGGAAAGTCCCTCGCGCAGCACGATGTACTTCGCGGTCTTTGCGCGCTGTTCGGGTGAAATTCCGTCCACCGGGTCGATGATGGCGATTATCTTGCTGTTGTCGTCCAGCAGCGCTATCTTGTCAAGCCCGAGGTCGCAGGTGAATACCTTGCCGAGGGATTCCCTGATGAAATCGGCGCTTTCCAGCGAGGGGATAGCCGCCGTGATGTCCTCCGGGTCGTACTCGTATCTTCCCGCGGAGTAGGGGAAGTCGAACACGCGGTTATTGAACATTCCGCTGCCGATGAGCACATAAACGTCGCCGATTATCTCAAGCAGGTCGGTGTTGGTGATGTTCGGCGGTATCATGAACTGCTTGCCGTAAGCGGAGAAGCGGTAGCGCTTGTTGATATCCAGCGCCAGCGTTACCTCGCCGCCCTGGCTCTTTATCTCGCGCAGGAATGTCAGCGTATCCTTGCCGTTGGTGAAAGAGTTCACCAGCAGGGTGATTACCTGGTTGTATATCTGGTGGTTCTCAAAGCGCATTTCGTGCTTCTGGATAACGTCCATTGCGACCTTGAGGTTGCCTATCTGTATCTTTGAAATCTCGAAGTGTATCTCGCTGCCGCCGGACGTGATGACGAACTGGAAGTACTTCATGTCGATGCGGTAGCTGTCGCCGAACATCTCGTCGATTATGCGGAACGCCTCTGCGAGCGCGTTCTCATCGGCAACTGCGCCGTTCACGATGCAGGTGTTCAGCTTCAGGCTGATGATGTTCATGAAGCCGTCCGACAGGTTGTAGTCCTTTATCTTGTGGTTCTTGTCGGAGGTCATGAGGTACTTCACGCCGTCCTGCTGGAAAGCGTAGGCGTATTCGGAGCCGCGCTCGTTGGTTTCCTGGCGGTACCAGGTGTACTTTGCGGCGAATACGTGGTCCTCGTCCTTGCCGAACCACTCGTCCATCTGGTCGAGGTCGGCTATCAGCGCCTGACCGGCGTTTCCGTTGTCGTGGTCCTCGATGTCGATGTCGTTGCGCTCGTTGAAATAGCCGCGGGCGCGCAGGTCGGTGAAGGATACCGGCTCTTCGGTTTCGGGGAACTTTATCGAAATGCTGTCGGCGAACTTCTCGCGGAGCCCTCTTACAAGCCCGCTGGTGTTGATGTAGTTATAGAAGAACTCGAAAACATACTGTGACGGGCGCAGCATATAGCGCTCGGGGTTGTCAGGGCGCTTTGTGAGCTGGAGCACGAACAGCCTGCGGTACTGGTCCACGATATCAAGGATATCCTCCTCGATCTCGGTGGAAACCTCCTCGATGCAGTCGTGGCGGATACCGGAACGGTTGTTCGTGATGTAGCGGTTAGGCACGCTGACGAAGAATGCGGAGAGCTGCTCCTTGAGGAAGTCCTGGCGGCTCGCCTTGACAAGACCGGTCAGCTCGAATGTGGAGAAGTAGTTGTACTTGCTCATCAGCACCTTTGCGGCCTCGCGCTTTGCGCCGGATATCGCGAACGGGATAAGGTAAACGAACCCGTTCTCCTCCATGTGGATAAAGTCCGCGACGGACTTGCCGTTCTCGCTGAAGCGTATCTTCGGGAGGTCGTTGGCGTCGCGCTGGTAGTTCTGGATCTTATAGACCACCTCGGGCTTGCCGAAGTTGATGACCGCGATGTTGAAGGTGCGCTGCGGGCATTCCTGCTCGTCCGCAGCCTTGAGGTGCTTCTTCTTGAGGAACGCGAAGCACAGGTCGATCATGTTGATGTAATCGCCCTTGACGGAGGTCATGTTGACCAGGTCGTCGTGGAGCTTCTTCTGGTCAGCCTCGTCCAGTGCGAACACTACCTCGGTGTGCTTGAACTGTTCTGCGGTGAGCTCCAGCTCGCGCACCTTGAGGGTGCCGCCGTCGTTCACTACGCGGAGCTGGTAGTTGTTGGAGCGCATCTTGAACCAGTCGACGTTCGCGAAAACGCTCTTGGCGCCCAGACCGAAACGTCCCTCGCGGTCCTTGCCCTCCTCGCTTCTGCCGACTGAAAGGTAGTAGAACACCTGCTCCAGCGTGAAGCCTGTTTCGTTATATGTAAGCTTTACCTGACCTTCGTCGAGGAACTCTATCATCACCTTGATGTCGCTCTCGTCGTAGTCGCACCCGAATACGTTCTGGAGCAGTTCGCGGATAATGGACTCGCGCGGGTAATCGCTGACCATACCGGAAACATTTATCGCGCTTCTGCCGGTGTACATATTGTTGAAATAATCCTTGAACGGAGTGCTGTCAGTTTCGCCTGAATACAGCATCAGCTGGATCTTCTGAAGTACCTCGTTCATGCCTTCCTTGTCGCCGGCGGTGTGCCGTTCAAAGAAGTCGCCGAGAAGCTGTTCGACCTGCTCGTTGTTTTCGCTCATAATTACGCCCCGTTTCTCCGCACTTCAAATCAACTGCGCCCGGCCCCGTGCGGGGAGGTCCGGTCATGCAGAAAAAATCACATTCCGTCGTTGTATATCCGGATAAAGTCCCTGAAGGAGCGGACGCTGTCCTGCTCGCGCACTCTGTACTTCCAGATGTTGTAGAGCACCGGGTACTGAATGCAGTCGTTGAGGGACTGGATATCGTTCTTCACCATGAGGTGGTAATTGCTGCCGCTGTGCAGCTCGTTTATGCGCTGCTTTGCCTGCTCCAGTCCGGCGATGGCTTCCTCGCCGAAGGGCTGCGCCGACGGGTCGGCGTCAAGGCTCTGCGATATCTTCTCCACAATGTCCGCGGGAACGGCTGAAAGCACTCCGTCGCTCACCTGGCACAGTCCGGAGAGCTTGTCTGCCGCCGCCGCGATATCCTCGGGAGCGGCGTTCTTGTCTGCGCCGTAGAAC
This sequence comes from uncultured Oscillospiraceae bacterium, assembly GCA_934456315.1. Classification (GTDB taxonomy): domain Bacteria; phylum Bacillota; class Clostridia; order Oscillospirales; family Ruminococcaceae; genus CAG-115. The sequence goes on from CAKSHG010000001.1 coordinate 42,177, forward strand.
TTGCATACCTTTGCAAGCAGCTTCCCGGCGAATTCCGCGAGGTGGCGCGCATTGGAGAGGTTCCCGGCGCCGACCAGCTCGTAGTCCGACTTTACTTTCTTGATGAGGTCGTAGCAGCTGTCGACTTCGCTCGCGTAGCTTTCCGCGTAGCGGAGGTCGGCTATCATATCGGATATCAGTTCTTCCTTTCCGGGGATATCCAGCAGGATATTGCGCGCCGGAATGTCGCCGCAGAATGCGTTCGGGAGCTTTGCGAAAAGCACCTTTGCGAGCATGCGGCTGTCGAAGATGCCGTTGGTGTCGCGGAAGAAAATGAACCTGCGTTCAGCCTCGTGCGCCGTCCCGTGGCGGGTGACGCGGCGCTCGAGCAGAACTGCGGAATCCGGCAGCTCGTAGCTGAAAACGTGTGTGATGCGGTCCAGCCCGTCGCCGACTGCGCCTATGTCGTCCATAGCCAGTACGAACTTCGGGTAGGTCGTGCTGTCGTCGACCTGGAGCTTGCGGAGTATGTCCCTGTTGCTGAAAAGCTCGCTGCGGGCGGTCCTGACGCGGCTCTCGGAGTACATCGCGGAGAGCACCTTGCGGAGGTAATCCACGGTGTTTTTGTCGCAGCAGTATATCATCGCGCGGCTGTTTTCGTCCTCGACGAGTTTGTCGGTGAGGTCCAGGAAGCAGTTGAGCTTCCTGTCGACGGCGCGCAGCTCCGCGACATCGGACGGGGTGTACGAGGATTTCTGGTACAGACCCTTCATGTCCTCAATGTCGTAGTCCTCGAAGATGTTGCCCCCGAACTTGTAGGAGGGCAGACCGGTGCGGATATCCGAGCGGCGGCGCAGCCCTGCGATGAACGCTTCGTCGAAGCTGTAGGATTCCATATCCACGTTCAGCGCGCCGGCGCAGATGTGTTTGTCGCCCGCGAGCAGGACGGGGTCGTCGTAGTTCAGCGGGACGTTGCCCGGCGTGAGGTCAAGGTCGTCCGCTGCGCCGCTGTCGTCGGCGAGAACGGACTTCACGAATCCGGACAGCGCAGTGCGTTCCTCGTCGTTCTGCGCGGGGAACTGCGTGAACATCAGCAGGCGCTCGGACTTCCACGGGAACAGCTCCCGGAGCT
>CAKSHG010000002.1 GCA_934456315.1 uncultured Oscillospiraceae bacterium
CGTCAAAAGTATAAGCATATCTCTTTGTTATGTTATTTGAGGAATCCACATTGCACAATTGGGGTAAATCACTAAAATAATTAAGTTTATTCCAGCTTATATTTCCATCAACCTCGACATCCGTCATCTTCAAATCGCCGCCGCTGCGCCATTTTTTCAAAGCGGACTGAGGGATCGACACAAATTCATCAATATACTCATCGTCATTCAGCACGCAGAACAACCCATCCACAGAAAGCGAATCAACCTCTGAATCAACCTCTTCAGTCAGCAGCTTCAAAGTACTATCCGCCGCGCTGACCGGAACGGTTATCCCCGCCAGAACAGCCACAGCCGCCACGGCTGCCGCGACCTTTTTAAATATGTTCATATAATCCTCCTTTTACACCTTATCAGGTGTTATTTAAATTATACACCTTTTCAGATGTTTGTCAACACAATTTTATAGGTGTATAATAAATTTGTATATTCTGTACAAAAATAATTAACGCATTTTGACAGTCATAGGAGATGATGAATATGGATATTGGCACCCGCCTGAAAGAAGCCCGCGCCGGAAAAGCGAGCCAGCAGCAGATAGCCGACCTGCTGAAAACAACGCAGCAGCAGATAAGCAAATACGAGAACAATATCCAGGAGATACCCTGCCGCCATATCGTCACCCTCGCGAAATATCTTGACGTATCAACTGATTACCTCCTGTGCCTGACAGACGACAAGGAAAAGAAATGGTGAATTTCTGGTTGACAAATCCCGAAAATCGTGATATAATCAATCCAATGAATACGAAAAGCTGTGAAAAGAAACAGTAGGCACTTCTGATCTTCAGAGAGACGGCGGTAGGTGCGAGCCGTTATTGACGATATGCCGAACCCGTCTTAGAGCTGCGCCCGGAACCCGCAGGAATGCGGCAGTAAGCGGCGCCGGTGCTCACCGTTACATGAGAAAGCGTTGCAGACGCTGAGCGCGGGAACTTCCCGAATCCAGGTGGTAACACGGACTTTGTACAGTTCGCCCTGAGCCTTACGGTTCAGGGCTTTTTGTATTCTTGACGAAACTGACGAAAATCGAAAGGAAGAAAACACATGAAACTTGAAAAGCTAGTAGGCGACCGCTTCAAGCAGCGCCCCTCCGACTGCAACATCGACAGCCACGCGCTGATGATACGCGGCGGCTACATGAAGTACGTTGCGAACGGCATCTTCTCCAGCTACATGCCCCTGAAGCGCATCACCCGCAAGATCGAGCAGATAATCCGCGAGGAGATGGACGCCATCGACGGTCAGGAGGTATCCTTCCCCGTAGTAATGCCCGCGACCCTCTGGCAGGAATCCGGCAGATACGAGAGCATCGGCAGCGAGCTGCTGCGCTTCACCGACCGCAACAAGGCGCAGATGGTCCTCGGCATGACCCACGAGGAGGCCGCAGTGCAGCTCGTCCGCGAGTACGCGAACAGCTACTCCAAGTATCCGTTCATGATCTACCAGATACAGACCAAGTTCCGCGACGAGGCACGTCCCCGCGGCGGTCTTATCAGAGTCCGCGAGTTCACCATGAAGGACGCGTACTCCTTCCACACCTCCCAGGAGGATCTTGAGGAGTACTACATGCGCTGCCACAAGGCGTATGAGCGTATCTACGCCCGCGCCGGCATTCCCGAAGTGATCTCCGTAAAGTCCGACTCCGGCATGATGGGCGGAAGCATTTCCCACGAATTCATGCTGCTCACGCCTATCGGCGAGGATTCCATCGCGATATGCAATGACTGCGGATTCCGCGCTAACATGGAAGCTGCCGAGTCCATCATCGAGAACACCCGCGACGCCGAGAGCCAGCCCCTCACTGAGGTACACACTCCGGATATCCACACCATCGAGGAAATCTGCGAGTTCCTGCACAGCCCGCAGGAAAAGAGCTGCAAGGCTGTAGTTTACCAGCGTAACCACGACGACAGCTACGTTGTCGTATTTATCCGCGGCGACCTCGACATCAACGAAACCAAGCTGACGAACTTCCTCGGCTGCGATATCCACCCTGCCGTTATCACTCCGGAATGCGGGCTGAACGCAGGCTACATCGGACCGGTAGGGCTTCCCGAGGGCATGACCGTGCTGTTCGACCGCTCGCTCCAGAACACCAACAACCTCTCCTGCGGCGCAAACAAGGAGGAGTACCACTTCACCGGGCTCGACATCGACCGCGACTGCAAGAACGTTGAGTACCACGATTTCGCGAAGATAATCGAGGGCGGAATCTGCCCGAGCTGCGGCAAGAAGCACATCACCATCTCCCGCGGCATCGAGGTCGGCAACATCTTCCAGCTCGGCACCAAGTACACTAAGAGCATGGGCATGACCTACCTCGACAAGGACGGCAACACCCAGATCCCCATCATGGGCTGCTATGGAATCGGCGTAGGCAGACTTGCTGCGTCCGTCTGCGAGGTTCACCATGACGATTACGGACCCATCTGGCCGATGGCAATCGCGCCCTGGCAGGTGCACATCTGCGCAGTACGCGCCGACGACGCCGAGGTCAAGGAAAAGGCAGACGCTCTCTACGACGAGCTCCAGAAGCGTGGCGTTGAGGTCATCTACGACGACCGCTCAGTAAGCGCCGGCGTAATGTTCTCCGACGCAGACCTGCTGGGAATCCCGCTGCGCGTCATCGTCAGCCCGAGAAACCTCAAGGACGGCGTGATCGAGATATCCGCGCGCGACAAGAGCTTCAGCGAAAAGCTGGCTCCCGCCGAGGCCGCAGACCGCATTCAGCAGAAGATAGCTGAAATGATGGCTTTCGACGTTGAATAAACAGCCTGGGAATATTATTTTCAGCAAGCTGAACCCCGGAGCAATGCTCCGGGGTATTTTTTTGCAGCAAAAGGCGGAGCAGAAACCTGCCCCGCCTTAGATGGTCGAAAAAGTATAATTCCCAGGCTGTTTTATTTGTTGACCTCGACAAGCATTTTGTCGAATTCCTCCTGGGTTATCGGTCTGGAATAATAGAATCCCTGCGCCGAGTCGCAGCCGCAGTCGCTAAGGAACCGCGCCTGCTCCGAAGTTTCAACGCCCTCCGCGATGATATCCAGTCCGATGTCGTGGGACATGGAGATGGTATGCGAGATTATCTTCCGCCCGCGGCTGGATTCCATGAATTCCGAAAGGAACCCGCGGTCTATCTTGAGCACATCGAACTGCGTTTTCTGGAGCATGTTCAGCGAGGAATATCCCGAGCCGAAATCGTCCATCAGCATGGTGAATCCCGCGTCCTTCATCTTCTGGACTACGTCGGAAACACCCTCCGCGTCGGTGGTTTCGGTTATCTCCAGCTCCAGCAGCTTTATCGGGATATCGTACTTCTTCACGAGGCGCAGCATTTCGCCCACGACGTCGAACGAATGTATGTACTCCCGGGAGATATTTACCGAGATGGGCACCGGCTTGATGCCCTTGCCTATCCACTCGCGGATTTTTTTGCATGCGCTCTCCCAGATTATCTGGTCGAGCTTCAGGATAAAGCCGTTCTCCTCGAACACCGGAATGAAATCCGCCGGGGATATCATGCCCTTTTCCGGGTGTATCCACCGCGCGAGCGCTTCCGCGCCGATTATCCTCTGCGAGGAAATGCTGAACTTCGGCTGGAGGTACATCACGAACTGATTACCGAGCAGCGCGTTCATCATGTCGTCCTCGATGGACTGCTTCTTGTGGAGGTCGCTTTTCATTCTTCCGTTGAAGAACCCTATGTTGTTCAGCGCGTTGCCCTTTATGGACTGCCGCGCTATCGCGGCATTGTCGCCGTGCCTGCGGGTGTGCGGCGTCCTGTCCTCAACGATGGCAACGCCGAATATCAGGCGGTACTCCATATCGCGGAACCCGGTCAGCATGCTCTCCAGACGGTGAATGAAATCCAGCAGCTCCGTATCGCTTTTAAACGCCGTAATCACCATGAAAACGTCGGCGGTCAGCCTTGCGTAGGGCTGCTCCTCGCCGCATATCAGCCCGAGCGTGTTGTACATGAAATCCAGCAGGTCGTCCCCCGCCTCGACTCCGTACTTCTCGTTGATGAGCTTGAACCGCTCCACATCGAACTGTATGAACGCTATCTCCTCATCGGGGTGGCGTTTTATCATCTCCGCAGCCTCCGCGCCGTAAATGCGCGGGTCGCGGTCGGACGAAAAGGAGCTAAGCACATGCCTTTCGAACATCTCGCGCTTGGAGTAGGGCCTTATCGTGCCGTGGACGGCAAGTATCCTGCCGTTTTCGTCCAGAAGGAAGTGAGCATAGAACCCGCACAGCGCGAACTCCTCGTCCTCCGCGAACTTCATGCGGATATCGACGCTAAGGCTGCGGCGGTCTATCTTTGAGATTATGCCCTCCTCGATGCGCGAGGAAAATATGTTGAACGACGGCAGATACTGCGGGTCGATAAGTCCGCTCTCCCGCAGGAAATCCAGCGGGTCGCCGGAAACGTCGTCAAATATACTGCTCCCGACCGTGGCGATAGTCCCGGCTTCGCAGTCCCACAGGAAATGCACGGAATGCTTGTCGCGGTCGAGCATGTCTATGAAAAGTTTCTGATCCTTTTCTGTGATCTTACACATAATCCCACCGCCTTTCATTATAACTAATTTCTTTTATACAATTATAACACATTTATTTCAATATTTCAATAGTTTTTGTTAAAAATGCAATAGACAGATTCAGAACAATGTCAAGAAACCCCCGGAATTTAATCCAGTCTGATACATTTATAGTAATCCAGGGCTGAAAAGCTCCGTTCCGTCCGGGCGAGGAAGTAGTTTTCGGTGACCCTGCCGAGCAGCTTTGCGCCCTCCGGAGAAACGGCGAACCTGAAAGCCTGGTCGAGCCGGGCGTAGACGATGTTCTGCATAGCGCCGAGGATCTCCCGGGTGAGCACGAAATAGCGCCCGCTGTACTCCCGGTCGAAGCAGTCGCCGCAGATCAGCTCCCCGCTGTCCGGCAGGAAGAACATCTCGTCATGCTCGCCGCAGCCGCAGTTGCAGCAGCCGCGCAGGTCCGGGAAATACCCCAGCATGCAGGAAAACCGCAGCTCGAACGCCGCCTTGACACAGGCGAGCCGCGCGGGGTCCCGCGCCATCTCCGCCTCGTAGAGCGAGATAGCGAAGAACCTGACAATGCTGTCAGAGCCGTTAGCCGCCTGCTCCTCGGGAATGCAGAACTTCACAGCCTGGGCGAAATACGACGCGAGCGCTAGCTTTTCGATGTCGCTTCCAAGCTCGTGGAAACTCCGCTTTGGCTTCGCAGAGTTCACCGAGTACCGCTGTCTGGTCTTGTTCAGGCAGAACGTGGAATAGGAAAACAGCCCGCATGAACCTAAAAGCGAGCTGTTGATCTTCTTCACGCCGTGCGCGGTCGCCTCGATAATTCCCTGTTCGTCGGTGAGGATATCCAGGAAGCAGTTGCTTTCTCCGATATCCCGGCGCCCGACTACGATACCGTCATAGGTAAAAAGCAAATCAGCACCTCCGCCGTCAGTCCTCGTCGAACATGCCAAGGTCGGAGATAACGCGCTCGCGGTTCCTCCAGTCCTCCTTGACCTTGACGAAGCATTGCAGGTTGACCTTAGCCTGGAGAAGGTCCTCCATATCCTCGCGCGCCATCGTGCCTATCTGCTTGAGCCGCTCGCCGCCCTTGCCGATTATCATGCCCTTGTGGCTTTCTTTCTCGCAGATTATGACCACGCTGATGTCGATTATCTCGGTGTCGCCTTTCATGCGGGTCTTGAATTTCTCGACGTCCACGGCAACTCCGTGGGGAATTTCCTCCTGCATGACGCGGAGTATCTTCTCACGGACTATCTCGGAGCACATGAAGCGCTCGGTACGGTCAGTCGCGATATCGTCCGGGAAGAAGTGCTCGCCCTCTACCGCGAAGCGCTCCAGCACCGGCATTATCTGGTCGGTGTTGATGCGGTTCTTTACGGATATCGGGATTATCTCCTCAAAGTCGTACAGCTCGGAGTACTGCTGAATTATCTTGAGTATCTCGCTCTTGTCCTTCAGCAGGTCGACCTTGTTCAGGAGCAGTACGACAGCCGTCCCGTGGGAGGCGAAGCTGCGGATCAGGTCCTGCTCGATGGAGGATATCTTCTTCGTGACATCAGCCATGAGTATCGCGCAGTCAACGTCGTCGACGCTCTGCCGAATGGACTTCACCATGTGCTCGGAAAGCTTCGTCTTAGGCTTGTGCATGCCCGGGGTATCCATGAAAACGTACTGGGTATCCCCCTTGGTGAGCACGCCGTTGATGCGGTTCCGCGTAGTCTGCGGCTTCTCGCTGACGATGGATATCTTCTCGCCGACCAGCAGGTTGGTGAGCGAGGATTTCCCGGCGTTTGCGCGCCCGGTTATTGCAATGAATGCGTTCTTTGTCATTTTATTTACCCTTATATTCCAGTCTGAATTCTTCGTAAACTATCGGCATGTCCTCGGAAAAGTCCCCGCCTGTCGCCCTGAAGAATTCCCTGTGCCGCGCGAGCCAGTCCTCAATGTTGTCGTCCTCGCCCATTTTAAGCACCTGTTCGAGCGTTATCTCGTTGAACCTTATTATCTGCGACCGAATGGTCTTTATAACGCAGCGCGGGATACCGTCCCAGTCTGCGATTATAACATATGTGCCTTTCTTAGGGAGCTCCATGCCGTCGCTGCGGTATATCAGCGCACGCTTTTTCCCGCGCCTGATAAGCTTTATAAGGTTTTCCGACGCAGCGGGATCTTTTCCGATGTTCGTTTTTGCGACGCTTCTGATATTTTCTTCGGGCTTCTTTTCCTTAATGAACTGCTGCCAGAATTCACCAATCGCTTTATCAATATACGCCTCGTACATATCCGGGCGTTTCCGCCTGGTCACACGAAGCGCCTCGCGGTCCTGCCAGTCTGTCACGGTGCGGTGGTCGCCGGTGAGGAGTACCTCCGGCACTTTTCTGCCGCGCCATTCCTCCGGACGGGTGAACTGCGGGAATTCCAGCAGACCGTTGTAGTGGCTCTCGATACTGTAGGCGTCCTCGTTGGGAAGGACGCCGGGCTGCAATCTCGCAACGGCGTCCGCGACTATCAGCGCCGGAAGCTCCCCTCCGGTCAGGACGTAATTCCCGACCGAAAGCTCCTCGCATTCCAGCTCGTCCAGCACGCGCTGGTCGACGCCCTCATAGTGCCCGCACAGCAGGATAAGCCACGGCTCCTCTGCCAGCTCCCGGACCTTCTGCTGGGTCAGAACCTCGCCCTGCGGGGACATGTAGATTATCCTGGGCTTCCCTTCGCGCTGGGACTTTATCGCAGAAATGCAGTCGAAAATCGGCTGCGCCTGCATGACCATTCCCGTGCCGCCGCCGTAGGGCTTGTCGTCAACGCGGCGGTGCCTGTTCTCGGTGTATTCGCGGATATCGTGGGTGTGCACCTCGATGAATCCGTTCTTTATGCCCCTGCCGACTATGCTTTCATTCAGCACGCTGTCGCACATTCCGGTGAACAGCGTGGCGATGTCTATCCTCATTCCTCGTCCCCGTTCACGGCGTCGTCGAACAGTCCCGGAAGCGGTCTGATGACCATCTCGCCTGCGTCGATGTCAGTCTTGAGCACGACCTCGTCGATACATGGGAACATCAGCTCCGTGCCGTCCTCCTTGCGAATGGAATACACGTCGCTCGCGCCGTTCTGGTAAACGTCGGTTATCTTTCCGTAGACTGCTCCGGTGTCGGCGTCCCTGACGGTCAGCCCGATGATGTCCTGAATGAAGTACAGACCCTCCTCAAGCTCCGCGTCCTCGCGGTCGAGGTACAGCACCTTGCCGATGAGCGGCTGCGCCTGCTCTATCTTGTCGATACCGGCGAACTTCATCACAACGACGTTCTTGTGCGGAAACGCCCTTGTTACCTCCACCGAAGTCTTGCCCTTGTCGAGGTAGAGCGTGTCGAAATCGCACAGCACCTCGGCGCTGTCGCAGTAGTACTGCACCCGGACTTCCCCGCGGATACCCTGGGTCGCAACTATCTTTCCTATCTCAAGAAACTGTTTTCTCATGTCCAATCCTCTTACAGACCTATCTTGATTATCTCGTCAAAGCCCTGCTGCTTTGCCTTTGAGTAAGCCTTGTCGGCTTTCTTGCGGTTTGCTGCGGAGATGAGGGTAACGTCGCTCTCCGCCTGAAGCTCGTCCGACTTCCGGATAGCCTCGAGGACAGCCTCCGGGCTGTGGAGTATGGCTACCTTTCTGCGGCTGCCCGCGAGCTGGATATTGTTCTCGGTGACGATGGAGAAAATACGCTCGAATCCGATGGAGAAGCCGACTGCGGGAACAGTGTCCCCGGTGAATCTGCCGATGAGGTTATCGTAACGTCCGCCGCCTGCGACGGTCCCGCCGAACTGCTTGCTTGCGACCTCGAAAACGGTTCCGGTGTAGTAGCCCTGACCTCTTACGAGCGACGGGTCGAACTCAACGGAATAGCTGTCGGAGAGCTTGTCCGCGGTTTCGATGATGGTGCGGAGCTGTTCGAGGGTATCCTTTGCGTCCTCGGAGCAGTACTGCGCCATGTCGTCGAGGGTGAGCCTGCCCTTTGCGAGCAGACCGGACAGGCTGTTTACAGCCTCCTCGGGCATGCCCTTTTCGCGGAGTTCAGCCGCAACGCCGTCCGCGCCGATTTTGTCGAGCTTGTCGAAGCTTACGGAAACGGTGTCGAGGGAATCCTCCGGGAATCCCATTGTGAGCAGCGAATTGCGGAGCACCCTGCGGTCGTTGACGCGGACGGTGAATTCGCCGATACCTATCCTGGAAAGCGCCTTAGCGGTGACAGAGATGAGCTCTATCTCGCTGCACCAGGAATCCGAGCCGAGGATATCGATATCGCACTGCACGAACTCGCGGAGTCTGCCGCGCTGCGGGCGCTCCGCACGGTATACCTTGTCTATCTGAATGCACTTGAACGGCGAAGGGAGGCTGTTGCGGTTGTTCGCGTAGTAGCGGGAAAGCGGCAGGGTCAGGTCGTAGCGCAGACCCAGGTCGCACAGCTCCTTTTCGTCCACAGGGGACATGGAAAGCGCCTCGGCGAGCTTGTCGCCGCGCTTCATTATGCGGAAGATGAGGTTGAGGTTGTCGCCGCCGTCGCTCTTGTCGAGGTTCTCGGCGCTCTCGATGGCGGGGGTGTAGATGCGCGTGAATCCGTTCGCGGTGTAGGTGTCGAGAATGATGTTCATCAGGCGGTCGCGCTGTGCGGCTGCCTCGGGGAGGTATTCCTGCATGCCCTTCTGGGGTTTTATGTTCATGTTCGTAGTTCCTTTCGTTTATAGATACTGGATAAATCCGGTCTTTTCCGTTCTGTCATAGCCTGCGCGCTCGTAGAATTCCAGCGTGCTTTCGAGCTTCGAACCGGTCATCAGAATGAGCCGGTAGCAGTTCTCGCGCTGCGCTATCTCCTTTGCGTACTCAAGGCAGGCTGTCGCTAATCCACGTCCCCGGTAGTCCGGGTGCGTAACGACGTTTTCGACCCACGCGTAGGGGCGCGGACCGTGGGTGAGGTTCGGGACTATCACGCAGGTTATCGTCGAAACCAGCTTCCCGTCCTCCTCCGCAGCGATGAGATGGTAGTCGGGGTCGTTCACCAGACGCTCCCACAGCGGGCGCGTCAGCTCCGCCGCCGGGACGGAGGCTTCATGCAGATGGAGATACAGCCCCATCAGCTGCTCGTATTCGTCCATGCGGACTTCTCTTATCACACGGCGTCCCCCCTCCTGTACATACGCATTTATTTTACCACAAAACCGGCTTTTTTTCAAGTAGTAATGCGAAATTCCCGCGAAATAAACAAAGCCGCCCGGTCGGAGCGGCTTTGTTTTGTAGAATGCTGTCATTCAGCGGAATCCGCAGATCTATCAGATACATCAGCCGGGACGGACTGCTCCTCCCTTTCAGCGAGCAGCTCCTCGTCGCGGCGGCGTATCATGGAGCATACGATGACCATGCCCGCAAGTATCATCATGCCGATGCCCGTCAGGATAAGCCCGTTGCTAAGTCCGGCGGGATAGAAATTCAGCACGATGGTGTGCTTTCCCTGCGAAACCGGAACGCATATCAGCGATTCGTCAAGGCAGGTTTCCCAGTTGACGTACTCGCCGTCCACCTGCACCGTCCAGCCTTCCTCCGCCGGGATAGTCGTGAACAGCGCGCAGTCCCTGGGAGCGTCCACCGTCAGTTCCAGCGTGCAGCCGCCGGTGCGGGTCAGGGTCGTGCCGGAGTTCAGCTCGTCCATAGCGGCGTGGAAGCGCTCCATGGAAGCGCTGTCGATGTAGTAGAACCACGCATTCGTAAAGTAAACCGCGTCGTCCAGCAGCTTCAATTTCAGCCGGAACGAATCCCCCTTGCTGTAGGTTCCCAGGTACTCTATACCGTGGTTTTCGTACAGGAAGTAGTTCCCGCGGTAGATGTCGTTGACATAGAGCTGCGTTTCCCGCTCGTACTTTGTCGGCAGGAACATGTAGACCGGTCCGTCCGCCGGGACGGTCACGGTGTACTCTATCCAGGCGTCATCGTCGGTGTTCTTCTTGCGGTAGCTGTAGTGGGAATCCGTCGTGGAGCCTATCTTGATGTTGTCGCTGTCGAAGGTGATGTCGTCTATCGCCTTGAAAACAGCGGTGCCCTTCTTCCCGGCGAGCATGGAGGCGAGCTTGTTCTGCGCCTGGAACGGGGAATACTCGTTCAGGTCGAAGCCGATGATGCTCTCGTCCGCGAGGTATGCCACGCCCAACTCGTCAGGGTTTTTGTAGACGGTTATCGCCGTATCGGTTTCCACCGGGACCGTGTCGGTATACGGCACGGTCTTTGAATCCGTCGCGAAAACGTACCTTACGCCGAAAATGTCGTCGGTAAGCTCCGTCGCGCCGTCGTAGCGGGTGTAGTGCTCCCGGGCGGCGAATCCCAGCGATTTCAGCAGCGCGATAGCCTTCGCGTTGAGCGTGCTGGAGCTGTGGCTCATGCCGTACATTCGCAGGGCGATGTCGTCGTTGACGCAGCGGTGGAACGTCTTTTCCATGCGGTAGAAATCCGGATCCTGCTCGTGTATCTGCTCGGTGACCTCGCGGGTGCGCGGGATATCCCAGCGGTAGCTCTCCCGGGTAGAGAACACGATGTCGTCATGCATCTGGTAGAGCGACTGCGCGGTGTTGAGGAAAGCCTCTCCGCATACGCACAGAGTCAGAATAATGCATACGGTCACGCTGCCTATCTTCTTTCTGTAGACCCAGGCGAGAATGAGCATCACTGCAAGGCAGACGAGCGGGACACCCACCGTCAGCACCTGCTCGTAATGCTCGCCGTCGTCCGCAAGGTCGGCGTAGAGCAGCATAGCGAGCGGGATAAGGAACGCAGCAGCGAATCCCCTGCCCTGGACCTTCTCGATTTTATCGAAAGCCTGCGCGCCGAAAATTATCAGCAGAAAGCTGATCATGAACGAGTAGCGGTAGGGCAGCCAGTTAGGCATCTGTCCGCCGTGCCACATCATGTCCACCGGGCGGATATACATGCACAGGACCATCACGCCGATGAACACCGCCGAAGCGATACGCTCCCGCGCAGCGAAGCGGCGGCAGGAGAAATACAGTATCGCGCAGACCAGGGCGAGCGTACCCGCGTATAGGATAGGCATGCCCTCCATGCGCACGGTGTCGTATTCGGTCGGGAACAGCTTGATGAAGATATCCGCGATGTTGAAATTCTCGGCAAGCGAGTAATCCGGGTCAGAGAACGCGAATTTGCCGTTGGAAAGCGACTTGTAGACCGGCAGTATCATGAATCCGGACATCAGGATACCGCTGACCGACCCGGCGCCGTACATCAGCACCGACCCGCAGACCTCCCCGAAGCACCTGTTCGCGCTCTTTCCGGAAGCGAGGTACCACACGAAATACAGCGCGGAGAATATCCCGACCATGTACCCGATGTAGAAATTCGCGACGAAAATATAGACCAGCGACAGCACATAAAGCAGGAACTTCCGCTTGTCGCAGATACGCTCGATGCCCATCGCGACCAGCGGGAGCGCGACCAGACCGTCCAGCCACATAGGGTTCATCGTCTGAACGACGAAGTAGCCGCACAGCGCCCACATCACGGAAAACACGACCGTGGTAGTCCTCCGGCAGCCCCGGTGCCTGCCGAGGAACAGCGCGCAGGTAAGTCCCGCCGCGCCCGCCTTTGCGAGCATCATGGTCATCAGACCCTCGGTTATCCATTCCCGGGGGTAGATCCACACCAGCAGATTGAACGGGCTGGCGAGGTAGTAGCCGATTATCCCCATGAACTCGCCGGAGAGGTTTCTGCTCCAGCTGTACCAGATGCTTTCGTCCCCGGCGAACACGTCGTACATGTAATCATAGTAGTAAACGTACTGCGCGTTCAGGTCGAGGGACAGCACCGAGCGCTCCCCGAAAGGCCAGACCTGAAACGAAACGTAAGCCAGGAACAAAATAACGACAGGCAGCAGAAAAGACAGACAGTAAGCCCGGCTGTCAACTATCGCCTTTCTGCATCGGCAAAAGATATTCTTCGCCGCAGTAAGAGTGCTGTTATTTTCCATTGTCGCTCCCCTTTCCTGCCGTCCGGGAGATTATGTACCTCGGGCGCTGCTTTATCTCCTCGTAGATTTTGGAGAGGTAGTAACCGATGACGCCCACGCCCAGCAGAATGCATGCTCCGGTGATGAGTATCAGCAGAATGACCGTGGAGAACCCCTCCGCAGCCTGACCGCAGAAGTACTTCACCAGCGTCTGCACGCCGACTATCAGCGCCATCACGAAGAACACCACGCCCACCCAGGTTACCAGGTGGATAGGCACGTTGGTGAACGAAGTGATGTTGTTGAGCGCGAATTTGAACAGGCTCTTCATGCTGAACTTGCTCTTTCCGGCGGCGCGGGGCTGCACGTCGAATTCGACGCGCTCCACCGTGAACCCCACCCAGCTGGACAGCGCCCGGAAGAACGTGATACGCTCCGGCAGCTCGTTGAGCGCGTTTATGACCTTCCTGTCCATCAGCTTGAAGTCGCTCGCGCCGTCAAGGTTTATCCCGGAGGAGCTCTTCATCATCTTGTAGAAGCTCCGTGCGAACAGCTTGTGGAACAGCCCCTCCCTGCCCCGGGAGCGCTTCACCGCCTCGACGACCTCCGCGCCGCCCTGCCACAGGCGGTACATCTGCGGAATAAGCTCCGGCGGGTGCTGCAAGTCGCAGTCGATGCAGACGGCGCAGTCCCCGGCGGCGTTTTTCAGCCCGGCGAAAATAGCGCCCTCCTTGCCGAAGTTCCGGGAAAATCCCAGCCCGCGGACGTCAGGGTCAGCTTCAGCGGCGGCGGTTATCTCCTGCCAGGTGTCGTCCCGGGAGCCGTCGTCCACGAATATCAGCTCGTAGGGAATGTCATTCTGCCGGAGTATCCCGCCGATGGTCGAAGCGGTGCGCCGGATATTCTCATGTTCGTTGTAAGATGGTATTATCACTGAAAGCATGCTGAAATCCACTCCCGCTCACTCGCCGATGATCTTGACCAGCACGGTCTTTTCCCGGCAGCCGTCGAAGTCGCCGTACATTATGTACTGACGCGGACCCAGCTCCAGCCTGCCCTCCGTGATGGGTACGGTCACGCTCGCCCCGAGCAGCATCTGCTTCATGTGAGCCGCTCCGGCGCTGGTGTAGTCCACCTTGTAGCTGCTGTCCTGCGGGACGATTTTCTTGAGCATATCCGACCAGTCGCTGAAAAGGTCGTCACGGTCGTTTTCGAGGAAAACCGCAGAGGTGGTGTGCTGGGAATAAACAACGCACAGCCCCTCGCAGATAAGGCTCCTGCGGACGCACTCCTCCACCTCGAACGTAAGATTCAGGAACTGCTCGCTGCTGTCAGTATTGATAGTAAGCTGCTGCCGGTATGTATTCATTTAGAAGCACTCCTTTTTCAGTCCGTCCGTTCCCTGACGGTAAGTATGCCGCTCTCCAGCGACGCGTGTATCAGCTTTGCGCCCCCGTTGAAGCTGTACATGTAGCTCCCGGGGAAGCTCCCGCTGATGAGGTCTGTTTTCAGCTCGCCGATATCAGTTTCGAAATCCAGCGCGACGCTGCTCCCCTTAGGGAACACGATTTCGGCGTTCCCGGAGCGGGACTGCACCGCGCTGCCGGTTATCACGCTGTAGAAGTCGAGCAGTATGTCCCCGCTCGCCGTAGAGAAGCTGCAAAGCGAGCGCGTATTCTCCGAGGTGATGTCACCGCTGTTGGTTACGGCGGTAATCTTCTCGCTGTCGACGTCCCCCAGCATGACATCTCCGGATACTGTATAGATAAGAATGTCGCGGTAGTATTCCCGCGGGAGGTAGAGGTACATTCCGTAGCTCTCATGCTCGTCCGCGAAGAGCGATACCACGAACTCCCCGCTCTCGGATATCGTCAGGGAGTTGTCACCAAGCTCCGCAGTCAGCGGAACGTCGTTGCGGTACTTCACCCGTATCTTTTTCCCCTCGTAGGGGATAACGGTGACGTCTGTCTTGAGCAGGTCGACGCTGATGTACTCGCACAGCGGGTAGTAGTCGTCGCCCTCCTTTGAGGTGCCCAGGCTCTTGCCGGGTACCAGGAACGCCAGCGCCGCGAACGCCGCAGCAAGCACGGCGGTGATGATGAGCCAGCGGTTTATCCTACGTTCCACATTATCCCTCCCGGTCAGTACGGTTTCCAGCCCCGGCGGATATCGCACCAGCGCTTCACCCGCAGGAACAGCCTGGAAACAACGAACCCCGCCTTGACTGCGGCAAGCCCGAGGAACGCGGAGCCGGACGCGGCGGCAAGCCCGCCGAACATCATCAGCTCCGGCGTGAGCGAGGTCACGATGAACTGCGCGTTGAACACGCGCACGGCGACACCGGCAACGCTGACGAGGATCCCGGCGGGAAGCCCGAAAGCCGCCGCCGAAAGCATTGCCAGCATAACGCAGAACGTAACCAGGAAAACCGCCGCGGATCCGCACTGGACCGCGAAAACCTTGAGCTTATCCGTTCGTGTCATAGTGTGGAAAGTTCACCGCCGTTCAGAGTTCGGAAATCAGTCGTCAGAAGTTTTCTTCCATTTTCTTGTGAGCATGGGCAGGAGCATTCCGCCCAGCGCGTTGCCGAGTACGACCACGGTAACGAAAGCGAGATTGCGCAGTGTGAACGTATTCTCGCCGATAGCCGCGCCGTTGTAGAAAGAGTTTGCGATGGAGTGGTCGAACCCGCTGAAGATGAACACAGGTACGCACAGGAACACGCCTATCTTCTGACCGCGCTTCCACAGGTCGACCGCGAGGTACATCAGCAGCCCGCAGAGGACAGAGGAAAGCACCCACTTCTTAGGGTCTGCGGCGAGCTTTGCGGCGTAGCTTGCGCGTGCGGATTCCGCGATATCCGGCAGGCAGAAGCTGACAAGGATACCCATGATGAATGTAGTCAGCAGGTTGACGACCAGGATAAGCAGCACAAGCCTTATGTACTTGACATCTCTGAAGTGCTCCGCAATGTATCCGACCTTGCCGGTATACAGATTGAAGCCGTACTCGCAGATAGCGAAAAGTCCCAGTGAGAACAGAACAGCGCCCGCCCACATCATTCCGGCTTTAGTGCTGGCAAGAAGCACACAGCCTCCTATTGATATCAGTATTCCTGATACCGCAGCCTTTTTTATTTCAGTTAGCATATAGCCTCCGCTTTTGTTCGGACGGCGCCCTGCAGCGCCGTCCCACATATTTTCAACTTTTATTTCTTTATTATTTCTTTATTAATAGTGCAGCGCACTCCACATGGCTCGTCCTCGGAAAAAGGTCGAACGGGCGCACCTTCACGAGCCTGTAGCCCAGCTCGTCAAGCCGCTTGCAGTCACGCGCGGCGGTCGCAGCGTTGCAGGATATCATAACGATACGCTCCGGCTGCATTCCCGCGCAAGCCGTGAGGGTCGCGTCGTCGCAGCCCTTTCGCGGCGGGTCGAGGATTATGACGTCCGGACGCTCCCCGGCGCTCTCGAGCTGCTTCGCAGCCTGTCCCGCGTCCGCGCAGATGAACTCCGCGTTGGTCACCGAATTGCGGTCGGCGTTCTGCCTGGCATTCTCGACCGCCTGCGGGACTATTTCCGCGCCGATGAGCCTGCGCGCCCTCCCCGCCATGGAAAGTCCTATCGTGCCCGCCCCGCAGTAGAGGTCGAGCAGCAGCTTTCCGTCGGGTTCGGCAAATTCCGCAGCCTGGGCGTACAGCGCTTCCGCCGCCGGAGTGTTCACCTGGTAGAACGCCCTGGGGGATATCTCCACCTTGACTCCGCACATCACGTCGCTGATGTCCGGCTTCCCGGCGAGCGTTATCTCCTCGTCGCCGAGGATAACGTTGGTGCGCTCACGGTTGATGTTCAGCGCCACTCCGGTCACCTGCGGGAACCGCTCCATCACGCTCTTCGCGAGCCGCTGGAACTCCGGGACCTTTCTCCGCGCGACCAGGCACAGACAAATTTCCCCGCTGTAGTGCCCGCGGCGCAGGTAAACATGCCGCAGCACTCCCTCGTGCTTTTCCTCATTATAAATGGAAATGCGGAGCCTGTCCGCCTGTTCGGTGACAAAATTCGTTATTTCCGCGAAAATATCCGGCTGGAGCGCGCATTTCCCGGTGGGAATGACCCGGTGGCTGCGCTCCGAGTAGAATCCGCAGACAGTCCTGCCGTCCTGCTTCGCGAGCGGCATTTGCAGCTTGTTGCGGTAGCCCTCGGAATTCTCGCTGCCCCGGATAGGGAGCATTTCCGGCGAAAGCCCTCCGATACGGCTGAACGCGTCCCCCACGAAGCCCTCCTTAGCGCGAAGCTCCGCCTCATAGGAAATGTGCCGGAAGCAGCAGCCGCCGCACTTTCCGTAGACCGGGCAGGAGTCCGCGACGCGGTCAGGCGAGGGAGTGAGCACCTGCTCGACCCTGCCGTAAGCGTAGCTTCTGAGCACCTTGACGATACGGCAGGAGATAACGTCCCCCACCGCCGTGAACGGAACGAAAACCGCTATCCCGCGGGAATCCGCGTCCGCGCCGTAATGTCCCACGCCGCTGCCCTCGCTGGTGAGGGCGGTTATCTCCAGCGTGACGACATCGTTCTTATTCAACATCAGATCTCACCCAGGCTCTTTGCCTTGAGGTAAGCGTAGATAAAGCCGTCGATATCGCCGTCCATAACGGACTGGATATTGCCGCTCTCGTAGCCGGTGCGGGTATCCTTGGCGAGGGTGTAGGGCATGAATACATAGGAGCGTATCTGGCTGCCCCATTCGATCTTGAGCTGTTCGCCCTTGATATCGCTGATCTTCTCGAGGTGCTCACGCTCCTTTATCTCGACCAGCTTGGACATCAGCATCTTCATACAGAAGTCGCGGTTCTGTACCTGTGAACGCTGGGTCTGGCATGCGACCACGATACCCGTGGGCTTGTGGATAAGTCTTACCGCGGAGGAGGTCTTGTTGATGTGCTGACCGCCTGCGCCGCTCGCGCGGAACACTTCCATGATGATATCCTCGTCGCGGATCTCAACGGAAACGTCCTTTTCGATCTCGGGCATAACCTCGACGCTGGCGAAGCTGGTGTGTCTGCGGCCCTGCGCGTCGAACGGGGATACTCTTACCAGTCTGTGGACGCCGTTCTCGGACTTGAGGAATCCGTAGGCGTTGAAGCCCTGAATGTGGATAGACGCGCTCTTGATACCCGCTTCTTCGCCGTCGAGGACGTCGAGCACCTCGGTCTTGAAGCCGTGGCGGTCAGCCCACTTCATATACATTCTAAGCAGCATGGAAACCCAGTCCTGCGCCTCGGTTCCGCCTGCGCCCGCGTGGAACGTCAGGATAGCGTTGGAGCTGTCGTATTCTCCGGTGAGCAGCGTAGCAAGCTTCTGCTCCTCGAACTCGCTCTTTACCTTCTCTGCAAGCTCCTTGACCTCGTCTACGGCGCTGTCGTCGTTCTCCTCCTCGGCGAGCTCTATCATCGCGAGAACGTCGTCGTGGTTGGTTTTCATACGGTTAAAGCTGTCGATGGTATTCTTATACTGACCTATCTGCTGCTGAACTGCCTGCGCCTTTTCGGGGTCGTCCCAGAAGTTCGGCTCGGTGGATTTCATCTCCAGCTCGTCTACCTTGATCTTAAGCCCCTCAAGGTTCAGCGCGCCCTTCAGCTCCTCTATCTGGGGAGTGAGCGCCTCCATCGCTAATCTTGTTTCGTCGTACTGTATCATATTCTCTCCTGTAACAAATAATTAGTTTCTCAAAGTACTTTTGTTCATAAAAATACCCATTATCCTAATTAGTATATCACAAATCGTCCGGATTTGCAATACCCGAAATGCAGTTTTTTATAAAAATCGGTTGACAAAAGCGAGCGGATATGGTAAAATCAATAATATACTGACACGCCGGTGTGTTGGAACTGGCAGACGAGGAGGACTCAAAATCCTTTGGTAGCGATACCGTGCGGGTTCGACCCCCGCCACCGGCACCATATAATAAAGCAGACCGCCTTTTAACTAAGACGGTCTGTTCAGTTTGTCGAAAAAGTATCTTTTTGCCCGCGGAGCGGGCTTTTGAAATCTGTTTTTTGCCACGGGTTTCCCGGGGCAAAAAACACTTCTATCCGCGCAAGTGTGCGGTTTGTCGGCAAAGCCGACAAACCGTGCGCGCAGCGCGGATGTTCGGCGGAAAAGTCCCAACGGGACTTTTTCGACGGTCTGAGCAGACCGCCTTTTAACTAAGACGGTCTGCTTTTATTTCTGATGCAGCGAGCTAAGTTGCCCGCAGGCAGCCGCGATATCCCCGCCGAACTCCCGGCGCATGGTGACCGCGACGCCGCGCTTCTTGAGAACATCGTAGAACGCCATGATACGCTCCCGGCTGCTGCGGGAGAAGCCGCTGTCGTTGCCGTTGTAGGGGATAATATTGACGTAGAACTCCCTGCCCTGCGCGCCGCAGCCGACGAGCTCCGCGAGCTGCTCCGCCTGCTCCGTGGAATCGTTCACGCCGGAAAGCATGACATACTCCAGCGTGACCCTGCGGTTGTGGAGCCTTGCGAAATCCCGCGCCGCAACGATGACCTCCCGCACCGGATACCTCCGGTTGACCGGCATCAGCCGTGAGCGCAGCGCGTCGTCCGCCGCGTGGAGGCTCACCGCAAGGCTGCACGGGTGCGGAAGCTCCGCCCAGGCGCGTATTCCCGGAACGATCCCGCAGGTGGACACCGTGACGTGCTTCTCGCCCAGCGCCAGCGCCTTGTAATCCACGCAGTTCGCGCAGAAATCCCGCACCGCGTCAAAATTATCGAACGGCTCGCCGATACCCATCACGGTCACGCTGTGGAGCTCCGCGCCGCACTCCCGGCGTAACTTCATCACCTGCGCCATCATCTCCCCGGCGGAAAGGCTGCGGCGCTTTTTCAGCCGCCCGCTCTGGCAGAACGCGCAGCCCATCGCACAGCCGACCTGCGTAGAAACGCAGACGCTCCCGCCGTAAGCCTGCCGCATGAGGACGCTCTCCACAAGGCTGCCGTCCGGGAATTTCAGCAGCAGCTTTTCCGTACTCCCGTCCCCGCTTCGCGCGACAGTTTCCGGTAGCTCCATCGTGAATTCAGCCGCCAGGGCGGACTTCACCCGCTGCGCGAACGGAAGCTCCTCAAAGCTGCGGCAGTCCCGCTGATACAGCCATTCAAGCAGTATCGCGGCCTTTGCCGGATTCTCGCCGCGCCCGCTGAACCATTCCCCGAGCGACCCGCGCGTCATTGACCAGATGTCCATTCAAACCTCCCTGAAACGCAGCCCCTGAATGCTGTCGAGCTGCTTCTGACGTTTCATTATCCCGCCCAGCACGGCGCGCTTGTCAAGACTCCAAAGCGGAGCCAGCAGCTCCTCCCGGTCGCCGTCGCCGGTCAGCCTTTCTATCACGGTTTCCGGCGGGAGCAGCTCCAGCTGCCTTACCACCGTGCCGATGTAGTCGTCGCGCTCCATCGGCTGGTACTTTCCGGAGCCCCACAGCCCCGCGAGCGGGGTGTTTTTTATGACGTGCAGCAGATGTATCTTCACCCCGTCCGGACGCATTCTGCCGAGGATCTCTGCGGTCTGTTCCATCATCTCGGGCGTTTCCCCGGGAAGCCCGTTTATTATGTGCACGCAGATACGCAGCCCAGCATTCCGGGCGGTTTCGAATCCCCTTACGAACTCCGCGAAGTCATGCCCGCGGTTGATGAGCCGCGCCGTGCTGTCGTGCGCGGTCTGCAGCCCCAGCTCCACAGTCACCGGGACCGGAAGCCCGGCGAGAAGCTCCGCGCGCTCCCGGTCAAGGCAGTCCGCGCGGGTAGCGACGGATATCCCGCAGATGTCGCATTCCAGCGCGCCGGAGTAGACCTCCCGCAGGCGCTCCGGAGTGCCGTAGGTGTTGGTGTGCGCCTGGAAATACGCGATGATGCCCGCGTCCGGGTGAGCCACGCGGATACGCCGCGTTTCGCGGAGTATCTGCTCCCGGACGGAAAGCTCCGGCGCAGTGAAGTAACCGCTCCCTCCGGAGCAGTAAATGCAGCCGCCCACGCCGCACCTGCCGTCGATGTTGGGACAGGTGAACCCCGCGTCCACGACGGCTTTGTAGACCGGTCTGCCCCAGACGCGCCTGTTGTGGTATTTCAGCGTGTGGTAACGGCTCCCGTCATCGGAGAACGCGAACTTTCGCGGCATGGGAACACCCCTTTTCTGAATAATTCCATGTAATTATAGCATACCCTGCTGATTTCGTCAACCATATGTAAATTCACAGTTGAGTACTACCCGGTCAAACGGCATGGGTCAGCGGTAAAACCGCCGTGCTGTAATTTAATGGGTTTACATATCGTTCATAAATTTGTAACATCTCACGAAATTTTGCTTCGTAATTTGTGCAGAACTAAAAATTATTATGCCTTGACAAACGTCCAAGAAAACTATATAATAGATTTATCGCGTTTTTTGATACAAGATATTGTGTTATTTTATTTCATTTAAAAAGGAGCAATCACAGATAATGGCAATGATAACAATGATAAAGAAGCGTGACGGACGGCAGGTGCCTTTCAATATAGAGAAGATCGCCAACGCTATCTTTAAGGCTGCGCAGACCGTCGGAGGAAACGACTACAAGGAAGCGATGGACCTTGCCGACAAGGTATGCCAGGAGCTTTCCGAGGAGGTCATCGGCAGGGATCCCTCCGTCGAGGAAGTACAGGATATGGTAGAGAGGGTGCTGGTCGAGCAGGGCCACGCCAAGACCGCAAAGGCATACATACTCTACCGCGCGGACCGCACCAGGGCGCGCGAGATGAACTCCACCCTGATGAAGATATACGAGGACCTGACGTTCATGTCCGCGTCCGACTGCGACATCAAGCGCGAGAACGCCAACATCGACGGCGACACCGCAATGGGCACCATGCTGAAATACGGCAGCGAGGGCGCAAAGCAGTTCAACGAGATGTACGTCCTGGACCCGAAGCACTCCCGCGCGCACATCAACGGCGATATCCACATACACGACCTGGATTTCCTGACCCTGACCACCACCTGCTGCCAGATTGACCTGCTCAAGCTGTTCCACGGAGGATTCTCCACCGGACACGGCTACCTGCGCGAGCCGAACGACATCTCCAGCTACGCAGCGCTCGCATGCATTGCCATTCAGTCCAACCAGAACGACCAGCACGGCGGACAGTCCGTGCCGATATTCGACTACGCCATGGCGGAAGGCGTAAAAAAGACCTTCCGCAGGCTGTACACCAATAACCTCGCCAAGGCGGTAAGTTTCACACTCGGCATTGAGGATTACACCGGGGTGCTCGAGGAATTCAAGCTCATAGCGTCCGAGATAGGCAAGGAATACGGGCTGTACCCCAGCCTCCAGAACAACGACGAATACAAGGCGAAGGAGTGGGAAATAGCTTCCGCGAAGTACGGCGACGAGTTCTCCCACCTCCAGGACAGAGCCGAAAAGCTTGCCGAGTCCGAAACCGACCGCGCGACCTACCAGGCGATGGAAGCGCTCATACATAACCTGAACACCATGAATTCCCGCGCCGGCGCGCAGAATCCGTTCTCCTCGATAAACTACGGCACCGACACCTCCCCCGAGGGCAGAATGGTCATCAAGAACGTAATGCTCGCCGAGGAACACGGTCTGGGCAACGGCGAAACTCCGATATTCCCGATACATATCTTCAAGGTCAAGGAGGGCGTGAACTACAACCCCGGCGACCCGAACTACGACCTGTTCAAGCTGGCTATCCGCGTTTCTGCAAAGCGCATGTTCCCGAACTTCTCGTTCATCGACGCGCCGTTCAACCTCCAGTACTACAAGCCCGGCGACTACCACACCGAGGCGGCGTACATGGGCTGCCGCACCCGCGTTATCGGCAACGTTTACGACCCCACCCGCGAGATCGTCACCGGCAGGGGCAACCTTAGCTTCACCACCATCAACCTCCCCCGCCTTGCGATAGAAGCGCACGGCGACCTGGACAAGTTCTACGCTTCCCTGGACGACATGATGGATCTCGTTGTCGACCAGCTCGTTGCGCGCTTCAGGATACAGTGCAGCAAGCATGTGAAGAACTACCCGTTCCTGATGGGACAGGGCGTGTGGATAGATTCCGAAAAGCTCTCCGACAGCGACAGCGTTGCCGAGATACTCAAGCATGGCACGCTCTCCATGGGCTTCATCGGACTTGCGGAGTGCCTGAAAGCGCTCATCGGCGTACATCACGGCGAATCCCCCGAGGCGCAGAAGCTGGGTCTTGACATCATCACCCGCATGAGAAAGCGCATGGACGACGAAAGCGAAAAGACCCATCTCAATTTCAGCCTGCTCGCAACTCCCGCGGAGGGACTTTCCGGCAGATTCGTCCGCATCGACAAGAAGATATACGGCGAGATACCCGGCGTGACCGACCGCGAGTACTACACCAACTCGTTCCACGTTCCGGTATACTACAACATAAGCGCGTTCCGCAAGATAAAGCTGGAAGCTCCTTACCACGCGCTGACCAACGGCGGACACATCAGCTACATCGAGCTTGACGGCGACCCGCTGAAGAACCTCGACGCATTCGAGCAGATAGTCCGCTGCATGAAGGAACAGGGCATAGGCTACGGCGCGATAAACCACCCGATAGACCGCGACCCGAAGTGCGGCTACACCGGCATAATCGACGACGAGTGCCCCTGCTGCCACCGCCGGGAGGAGGAAGTGGCATTCGAGCGTATCCGCCGTATCACGGGATATCTTGTAGGCACGCTCGACCGCTTCAACAACGCCAAGCGCGCCGAGGAAGCCGACCGGGTAAAGCACGGGACCTCCGAGGAATAATTCAAACAGAACCATCTGCTGTGCGGGGTGACAAACTCCGCACAGCTTTTTGTGAAAGGAAAAACTATGGATATAAGGATAGCAGGAACCGTAGAGGATTCCATCGTAGACGGACCCGGGCTGCGCTTCGTGGTATTCGTGCAGGGCTGCCCCCATCACTGCGACGGCTGCCACAACCCCGAAACCCACGATTTCTCCGGCGGCAGGCTCACCACGACAGACGCGCTGTACGAGATGTGCATGGAGAACCCGCTGTGCAGCGGAGTGACCTTCTCCGGCGGGGAGCCGTTCTGCCAGCCGGAGGCTCTTTACGAGCTGGGAAGCCGCTTCAGAGCCGCCGGGAAGCACCTGATGTGCTACAGCGGCTGGACATACGAGGAGCTGCTGAAAAAAGCGGAACGCGAGGAATACGTCGGGAAGCTACTGGGCATTCTTGATATACTGGTTGACGGACCTTTTGATATCTCCAGGCGCTCCCTCACGCTGAAATTCCGCGGAAGCTCCAACCAGCGGCTTATAGACGTACCGGCGAGCCTGTCAGCGGGCAGCGCGGTAGTGCTTCCGGACTGAATACCGGGACGGTTACAAAATTGTAATAAAAAAAATCGCCGGAACGGTTGAATTAAATCCCGGACAATGCTATAATTATTGTGTATCTACATTCCACGACCCAGAAAGGAAAAACCGTGAACCGGCACATAAAAAGAATCACCGCAGCATTTCTCTGCTGCGTTATGACGATATCCTCCGCCGGCTGCTTCGAAAAGGACGGCAGCGACGGGGTCATAAAGTACGACATAGCCTACAATCCCGGCAGCCTTGACCCGCAGACCGCCTCCGACGCGGCGTCCACGCTCATCATCAGGAGCCTCTACACCGGGCTTATGCGGATACTCCCCGACGGAAGCCTGGGCACCGGCGCCGCCGAGGACTACACCGTATCCGACGACGGACTGACCTACCGCTTCAAGCTCCGCAGCGACATCTACTGGACAGACGTGAACAAATTCGACGCCCCCTGCACCGCTGCGGATTTCGTGTACGGATTCCAGCGGCTGTTCGACCCGCAGACCCGGGCGCCCAGAGCCTCGGAGTACCTCTGCATAAAGAACGCCCAGGCGCTGAATTCCGGAGCGACCTCGGATTTCTCAAAGCTCGGCGTGAAAGCCATCGGCGACTACGAACTGGAGATAACCCTGGAGTACCCCGACCCGCGCTTCCCGGAGCTGCTGGCGGAGGCTCCCGCAATGCCCTGCAACGAGGAATACTTCCTCGCTTCCCAGGGGCGCTACGGACTTTCCGACGAAACCACCCCGTCGAACGGCGCATTCTACCTGCGCACATGGGACTTCGACCCATACACCATCACTGACAACAACCACCTCATACTGCGCCGCCACGCGAAAAACAGCGAAACCGAGCCGGTGACGCCCTCCGGGCTGAACTTCTTCATCGAGGGCGACGAGGATTTCATCGACGACTTCACCTCCAACGTGATAAACTGCATAGCAGTAAGCGAGGAGCAGCTCGAGAACCTCACCGGGAAGTTCACCGTGCAGGAATACGACGCGATAACCGTCGGGCTGACCCTCAACACGGAGTTCGGACTGTTCTCCGACCAGGAGTTCCGCAAGGCGCTGGCGAGCCTCATCGACCGGGATAAGCTCTCCGAAAACAGCAGCCACAGAGCCGCCTGCGCGATAGTACCCGGCGAAGTGACCCTGCTCGACAAGTCCTACCGCGAGTACGCCGGCGAGAAAATGACCCCGGACTACAGCGTCGAAAAGGCGCAGGAATATTATCAGAACGCCCTGCCAAGACTGGACGTATCCCTGTTCTCCGGCGCGCGGATAATCATGCGCGAAAACGACGCAGTTTCCGCTATGCTCTCCGTGATAACGCAGGAGTGGCAGCGGGAATTCGGATTCTACTGCGTTGTGGAGGTGCTGGGCGAATCAGACTTCACCGCGCGGCTGTCCTCCGGCGATTACGAGATAGCCGTGCAGGAGCTTTCCGGCAGCGTGAACAGCCCGGCGGCTTACCTGCAGGCGTTCACATCGGGCGGTTCCGGGAACTACTCCGGCTACAGGAGCGCGGATTCCGACGGGCTGATAAAGGCGGCGCAGCGCGCGGCTGACCTGGAGGAAAGCGCGTCGCTCTACGCAAAGGCGGAGCAGTCGATAATCAACGGCGCGGCGTTCATTCCGCTGTACTACAAGAACGAGTATTTCTGCATAGGCGAGGATTACGCCGACATCTACTACGACCCGTTCAACAAGACGATAGATTTCACGCAGGCAAAAGCGTATTAATACTGGAGAAAACGACACTTATGGAAAAAACAAACTCAATGATGGAGCGTCTTGACGAGTTCCTGCTCGAAGTGCAGAAGCCCTCGAGATACATCGGCGGAGAAACCGGCTCGATAGTAAAGGACAAGTCAAAGGTCGACATCAGATTCGCGTTCTGCTTCCCGGACACCTATGAAATAGGAATGTCCCACCTGGGAATGAAAATACTCTACGGTCTGAAAAACGCCGTTCCGAACTACTGGTGCGAGCGCGTATTCATGCCGCTTCCCGACATGGAGGAGCAGATGCGCGCGCGGAATATCCCGCTGTACGCCCTGGAGAGCCTTGACCCGATAAAGGATTTCGACTTCATCGGGTTCACATTGCAGTACGAAATGAGCTACACGAACGTGCTTGAAATGCTGGACCTCGCAGGCGTACCCGTGCTCGCTTCCGAGCGCGAGGGGCTGGCGCCCATCGTCATGGCGGGCGGACCCTGCGTCTGCAATCCGGAGCCGCTGGTGGATTTCTTCGACCTGTTCGCCATCGGCGAGGGCGAGGAGATGAACCTCGAACTGATGCGCCTGATGGAGGTCTGCAAGAAGGAGGGTGCCTCCCGGCAGGAATTCCTGCGCCGCGCCGCGCAGATAGAGGGAATTTACGTTCCGTCGCTGTACGACGTGGACTACAACGAGGACGGCACCGTAAAGTCGATAACCCCGCGCGACGGCGCTCCCGCAAAGGTCAGAAAGCGCATAATAAAGGACTTCGACAAAGTCTACGCGCCGGATAATTTCGTTGTACCGTTCACGCAGATAGTGCACGACCGCGCCGTTGTCGAGGTTCTGCGCGGCTGTATACGCGGGTGCAGATTCTGCCAGGCGGGATTCATCTACCGCCCCTACCGCGAAAAGCAGAAAGACACGATACTCGCCCAGACGAAGGCGCTGTGCGAGAACACCGGT
The DNA here is from genome assembly GCA_934456315.1 of uncultured Oscillospiraceae bacterium. Classification (GTDB taxonomy): domain Bacteria; phylum Bacillota; class Clostridia; order Oscillospirales; family Ruminococcaceae; genus CAG-115. Next base: position 26,671 of record CAKSHG010000002.1, read on the forward strand.
TACGACGAAGTATCGCTGTCGTCGCTGTCCACCGGCGACTATAAGGACATCGTGGGGCTTCTGACCGAGCTTACCGACTACACGAGCGGCGAGAAGATAAACCTGTCGCTGCCGTCGCTGCGTATCGACCGTTTCAGCGACGAGGTGCTGAAAAAGATAACCGACGTGCGCAAATCCGGACTGACCTTCGCGCCGGAGGGGGGCACGCAGCGTATCCGCGACGTTATCAACAAGAACGTCACCGAGAAGAACGTCATAGACAGCGTGCGGATAGCATTCGAGGGCGGCTACACCAACATCAAGCTGTACTTCATGATGGGACTTCCCACCGAAACGATGGAGGACGTGGAGGGTGTTTATGAGCTTGCCAAGGCGGTCATCGAGGAATTCTACGCTACGCCGAACCACGCCAAGGGACGTCCGGGTGTGGCGGTGTCGCTGTCGACGTTCATACCGAAGCCGTTCACGCCGTTCGAGTTCGAGCCGCAGCTTGATGAAGCGGGCGTAAAGGAGCGCCAGGCGCACCTGAAATCTATCAACAACGACCGGAAGATAGTGATAAGCTGGTCGAAATACGACCTGTCGCTCATCGAAGCAGTGCTTGCGAGAGGCGACCGCCGCACCTCGAAAGCGATATACGCGGCGTGGAAAAAGGGCTGCAAGCTCGACGGCTGGGACGAGCACTTCAAGTTCGACAAGTGGAAGGAAGCGTTCGAGGAGTGCGGTCTGGACATGGCGTTCTACGCCAACCGCCGCCGCAGCTATGAGGAAGTGGCGCCCTGGAGCCACATCGACATGCTGGTGAGCCGTGAGTTCCTTATTGAGGAGAACAAGCGCGCCCACGCAGGGATAACAACGCCGAACTGCCGCGAGAAATGTTCCAACTGCGGCGTGGCGAAATGCGTAGGAGGTGAGATCTGCCGTGCCATCCGTTAACACAAGAGCATATTTTTCAAAGATGGGCAGGGCGAAGTACATCTCCCATCTTGATCTTAGCAGCGTAATAATCCGCGCGATGAAGCGCACGAAGCTGCCCATCTGGCAGACGGAGGGCTACAATCCGCGCACCTACGTCACGTTCATGCTTCCGCTGTCGCTCGGGCAGGAGGGCGAGCATGAAGCGATGGACTTCCGCCTGCTTGAGGACGTGCCCTACGACGAAGTGCGGGACAGGCTGAACGCGGCTCTGCCCGCGGATATCCGCGTAACGGAAGTGACCGTCCCGAAAGACAAGAACACGGATATAACCGCCGCGCGGTACCGGATAGAATCCTCCGCCGACCCGGAAAAACTGCGGGAGCTGTGCAGCCGTGAGCACATCAACATTGAAAAGCGCACGAAGAAAGGCTCGACCATCGTCGACCTGAAAGAGCTGATGAGCGACGTAGAGCTTGACGGGGACCAGCTGTGCGTGACGTTCCCGGCGGGAACAACATTCAACATCAACCCTTCCCTGCTGTTCGACGCCTACGCAGCGGAGTACGGCGAAAAGGTGAAGCGCCTGCGGATAGTGCGCACGAGCATCTACAGCGGTGACCGCGAGTTCGAGTGACCGCGCAGCGTGCACAGTGCGGTTTACGAACACCGGGAATCCCAACACAACTACAGACCGAACCAACTCCCCGCGGACCGGATCGCGTCCCGCGGGGAGTTTTGTGCCGTAATCTGCCGTGATTTAAGACAATTAGCAAAAAATTAATATTTTTTTAAAAAAGGTATTGACAAAGTTGTTTTAATGTGATATAATATCATACGTTGAAAGCAACCGATAAGGTTCTGAAACATCTGGGTGTGGCGCAGATTGGTAGCGCGCTACCTTGGGGTGGTAGAGGCCGCAGGTTCAAATCCTGTCACTCAGACCAACACAAAACCGCTTTGTAATGCCGAATAGGGCTTGCAAGGCGGTTTTCGTTTTATACGGGAAAAATCCCGATAGTGCGCTATTAGTGCGCTATTAGTGCGCCATTGCCGTTAAATCTCCCTTAACGACACTTAACAACACTTAACAACACGATACACAGCCGCTCCGGTTTCGAGCGGCTTTTCTGCTTTCAGGAGATGTTTTTCTCCTTTTCAGCAGGCTTTTGCAGCAGCATAATGTCAAGGGCTTTCGCCGCCTCTACGTCCGCTTCTTCCAGAACATGAAGATATTTGTTCGTGGTTTCAATGTCGCCGTGTCCTAGCCGTCCTTGTACTTGCTTGATGTTTACGCCGGCATAGAGCAGTAATGTAGCCGATGTGTGCCGCAGGCTGTGAAATTTCCGGTGCCGTAAGCCGTGCCGCTCCAGAAACTTGCTAAACTGCTTTGTTGGAGTTTGTGGGTTCATTATTTCGCCGTTCCAGGTGGTGAACAGCCAGCCGCCGTTTATCCACTGAGATCCGAGCCGCGCTGCCTCTCTTGCCTTTTCGGCTCTCAGCAGCTTTATCAGCTCCAGGCAGCTTTGATTTACCGTTACGGTTCGCACCTCGTAGTCTTTCGGGGGCTTGATTATCGTCTTTTGCCCTTTGAGCTTTACCGCCGCTCGTTCAATGGTGATCTTCGACTGCTCAAAATCCACATCGGAGAATTTCAACGCCACCAGTTCACCGCGCCGCGCTCCCATGAATATAGCAAGCTGTATCAGGGTCTGAAACTGGATATCCTCCGTTTCCAGACAAGCCAGCATTTGAGCGGCTTCCTGTTTGCTGAATATCTCAATTTTCGGCTGCTTGACTTTCGGAATCGTCAGCTTTTCGGTCTTTGCAGGCGTTTCCGGTATCAGTCCGAGCTTTACAGCCTGTTTGAATATTGACTGCAACACGGTTAGATATCGCCTGATCGTAGAGGGTGAGATCGTTTCGCCGCTCTCTTTCTCCCCTGCTCTGGTGGATTTCGGCATTTCTGAAAGCTGCTGTATATACTGCTGAACGTGAGCGGCTGTGATGTCCTTTAGCTTGAAATGCCCCAGCGCCGGGACAATAAGACTCCTGATCTGCTCCTGATAGAATGCGTATGTTGTAGGCGATAACGTCCCCTTTGCGATTTCAAGATACTTTTCGCAGAAATCGGAAAGCCTAATCGTAGGGTCAGCCACACCGCCGCGCATACACTTTTCCTCGAACTGCACCGCCTGACGGTTCAGCTCCTTTTCAACCTGCTTTGCGGTCATGCCGGGTTCTGGCTTGTAGGTCATGGTGTATGGTTTGAGCCTGTTCCCGCTGCTGTCATAGCCGCGATATACCCTGATCGTGTAGCTGATGATCTCGCCGGATTTATTCTTTCTTGGGGTTATTGCTGCCATTGTTGGACGCTCCTTTCTGTTCCTTTAGCTTGAAATTTTCATCATATTTGTCGAGGTAGGTTTGCAATACACGGATTTCATCTGCATATGAGTTACATTCATCAGTGCTTCTGTATTCTTCAAGTTCGCTGAATTCTTTTTTTACTTGTTCCAGTTTTTCTTTAATTCTATCCCTTACAAAAGCGTTTCTTACTTTTGATAACTTGCCAAAATGTGATTCACAATCTTCTGCTATACTCCTTATGATAGAAGAAAATTCTTTAGACAACTTGAATTCCGTTAGGTCAATCTTGTTTTGGTATTCCTCTGCTATGTCGCACGCTGATGGTGGTAAACCTATATCTCCTACAATTATTTGGTTAAAAATATCTGATATATATCCAAATAAATAATCGGAATCACGGTCATGTGATTGACTATTCACCAAATGCTCATGTGAATAACTTGTTAAGTCGTTTGATTTCTGGTTTTCATTTTCAGAAGATAATGATTCGATAGAAGGCATATAAACTGCTTTATATGAGCTAATGCCATACTTCACCAAAGAATCATAAAATTCATCTTTGTTAATTACCTTGTCAATGATATTTTTATAGTACAGCCACCCTATCAAAGTATTTCTCAATTCTTCTAGAATATGGATTATGTTTTGAAGCTTTGTATTCTCAAATAATAAGTTTGCATTGAACCCGTTCTCTTTCATAAGCATTAAGTTTTCAACCGATTTTTGAGACAGACCGGTGACATCACAAATAGTTCGTATATTACTATCCGGAGATTGTATCTCAGTCATTCCTAACAGATAATCTGTCGAAACATTATATGCTGATGCAATCTTACATAGTGTCACGATATCAGGTGTTGTGTTTCCAGATAGCCATTTTCCTATATTTTGTCGCGATACTCCTATTTTATCGGCTATCTCCTGTTGCGTTTCATTTCCAACCAGCTTAGTAAAGATATCGGTAAATGGGTTCTTCTTTCTTGCCGGTCTGCCACTTTTAGTTGCTATATTATCCATTTTTTCACCATTCCTGCGCCTTCTATTGCCTTTTTTTATTTAGAAACAAAATCTGTTGTATTTTCTTTTCTTGTGTGCTATAATGATTATAGCGCATACGTGCGCAAATGTCAAGAGAAAAGGAAAATATATTTTCAAGGAGGTGATAAAGTGGGAGCAAAGAAAATAAATCTTGAAGCGCTTTCCGATGAGGAAAAGGCGGTTATCGAAGCAAGACGAGCCTATAAAAAAGCGTGGCGCGAAGCCAATAAAGAGCGTGTAAAGGAATATGATCGCCGTTTCTGGGCAAAGAAAGCCGCTGAAATGAAAACAGAAAACAAGGCATAAAAAAGAGCCGCCTAACGTGCGCCAACACGTCAGACGGCGAAGAGCAGACACCCACCCAATAAGCATAATGAACAGGTTGAAAGCTCCACCACTATTATAGCACAGATAACGGCGCTTTTCAACCGGAAAGCGAGGAAAAGTTGAACAACATTGAAAAATTAACGGAGCTTATCCCTACCGGGAAAGCAAATGCAATTCCTATGAAAATTCTGGCCGAACTGCTCGATGTGAATGAGCGGACGCTCCGGCAACTTGTGCAGAAAGCACGGGAACATGGCGCGCCTATCTGCTCCGAGTGCGAGGGCAGCAATAGCGGCTACTATATGCCGGCCGACCCGCAAGAGGCGGAAAGCTATTTTAAGCAGCAGCATTCAAGAATAAAATCTGCAAGAGCGGCGCTGAACGGCGTAACTGAATATTTGCAGATTTGTGCAGTACCGGAAGATACACAATATGATTGAAAGGAGTTGCACAACAATGAACGAAACAACAAAAATCCCTCACATGGAGGGTATCAGAAAAACCGCCGAGCTTTTCGGACTTCCGGTGCATTTTGTCAGATCAAAGGTAGCGAGCGGCGAAGTCGTCGCAGTTCGCGCCGGCAGGCGCTTTCTTGTCAATGTGGACAAGTTCGCAGAATACCTCAACACCTCCACTGTACAGCCAGAGAGCGGCACAGAACCGCACAGCGCCGCTCGTGTATCGCCGATAGGCAAGTAGGTAATACATGACTGATACCAACGGTTATATCAAACTGCACCGCTCTATTCTGTCATGGGAGTGGTACAGCGATATCAATACGCGTGGACTGTTTATTCACCTGCTGCTTTCCGCACGCTGGGAAGATACCCGCTGTATGGGGCAGGTCATAAAGCGGGGACAGCTCTGTACCACCGTGCGCGAGCTTTCCGAGCTGAACGGACTCTCCACCAGACAGACCAGAACGGCACTTGAACACCTGCAATCGACCGGAGAAATCAAAATACAGTCAACGCCATCGTTCAGTATCATCACAGTTGTGAATTACGAGGTATATCAGGGAGCAGCAGTAGCGACAAACGAACGACAAACCTCCGGCAGCAAAATTGGCAAACTAATCGACAAACGGAACGACAAACATATTTTGCCAGGAACGTCAAACCTTGAACGCGCTGAAAATGGCTCTGTAATCACAAATAGTAGCAGTGATTATTCGTCAGCCAGCAAACCCGAAAGCGCTACACCGACAAACCAAACGTCAAGCCAGCTGACAAACGAACGACAAACCATTTGTTCAGAAATCGACAAACCTTCATTATTATATAAAGAAATAAAGAATAAAGAAGGTGAAGAATACGCGCGTGCGCGCGGGAGCGGCGCTGTCAGCAATGCTCTTTCAGAGGCGGTCAGGGAATACAACGATATCTGCAAGAGCCTGGAGCCGTTCACAGGTGAGCTTACATACCAGCAAGGGCGGCTTGTTGTGGAGGCATTCAAGGAACTGCACGGCGTAAGCTTTGCGGAGTATTTCCGGCGTGTGGAGGGTTCGGCATTCCTGACCGGAAAAAGCTCCAGCGGTTTCAAGGCTGATTTCAACTGGCTTATACGTCCGGAGAACGTTGCAAAGGTGCTTTCCGGGAAGTATGACAGTAATTACAGGAGCAGCGCGGTCACCGACACAAAGCCGGCGAAAAAGGACTATAACGCGCCGCTCTGGGACGATTAGGAGGAATAAAAGCAATGTCAGATATATTCAGTGGGTTCGCGCGGGAGCTATCCGAAAAAGCAGCAAACGCAAACCCGGAACCAGAAAAACAGTACATGGGCGAGGACGGCTTTCTTCATTGCAGTATCTGCCATGAGCCGGTACAGATGAAAGCGCCGGAGGAATGCCGCAACATCTTTCCCAGCGGAATAATGGACAAGCATTGCCGCTGTGTAAGGGAACGCATTGCAAGGGACGACGCAGAGCGAAAGCGCAGGAAAGCAGAAGAACGCATTGCCGAGCTACAGCGGATATGCTTCACCGACCCAGCGTATATGCGGCATACATTCGAGCAGGACAAGGGGTATTCTCCGGCAGCCCGCAAAGTAGCCGAATGGTACGTTGATACATACCATGAGCGGCGCGCGAACAACGAGGGCTTGATGTTCATGGGCGACACCGGAACGGGCAAGACCTTTTTCGCCTGCTGTATCGCAAATGCTCTGATACGCAAGGGTGTTGCTGTTTGGGTAACTACAATGCAGCCGCTCCTCCGGAAAGCTGGAGATTTCAGCAAGGCTGACGAGGTAATGCGCCAGGTACAGAGCATTGACCTGCTGATACTCGACGATTTCGGCACAAATCAGAACAGCGTCCGTAATCTCGACCTGATGTTTGAGATAATCGACACCAGAGCGCGCAGCGGTTTGCCGCTGATAATCACAACGAACCTTGCGCCGGACGATTTCAAGGAGCCGCCGCTCGAACTCAAACGCATATACAGCCGGATAAAGGAAATGTGCTGGAGCAGCGCGGACAGTCCGATCAGAATGAGCGGCGCAGATCTCCGTGAGATCCGGGCAAAGAAAGCACACAGGAATGATCCATGAATCTCAAAACTCTGAAAAACTATTCCGGAATGCTGATATTACTGGACAGACTGGACGACAGGATATCACGAACCAAAGCAAGCGGCGGCGATAATTCCGCAAACCAACAGAAACGCGCGGATTTATGCCGCTGTATCGACGAGGTTGAATGCTGGATAAATGAGATACCGGAAGAATCAACACGGGTCATATTCCTGCTCCGGTTCGCTGACGGAATGCGATGGAAAGACATAGCCGCCATTATCGGCGGCGGTAACACAGAAGACTCTGTGAAAAAGCGCTGTTACCGTTATATCAAGGGAAACGGCTGAACGTGAAAGGGAGCAGCAATGACCAATGAAATGCTTGCCGAGCTTATTCAGCAAGGCGAAAATGATAAGCTCCTGCCGCTCCTCTGGGAGAACACCAGCAGGCTCATATATCAGAAAATCGGGATATACTGGCGGCTGTACTGTAAAGCATTTCAGCGTTACGGTTATGAGCTTTCAGATTTACAGCAGGAGGGCTATATAGCTCTCCTGTATGCCGTTAAGCAGTATGACAAGCTAAAGCCGTTCCGGTTCACCACTTACCTTGACTATGCCATAAAGAATACATTACGCAGCCTGCTGAACGGAAAAACAGACGTACTCAATCAGAAAAACACGGAAAGTCTTGATCAGCCGCTCGGTGCTGATTCAGACAATAATGAATTTACACTTTCCGATACAGTTCCGGACGAGCGAGCGGCGCAGCAGTATGACGTTATTGACGGATCCGACAGATATCAGGCACTCTATGACGCTGTTGACAGCCTGCCAGATATGGAGCGCCGAGTTATCCACTGTCGGTATTTTGACGAAATGAGCGTAAAGCAATCCGGGTCATTGTTGGGAATATCCCCTGATAAGGTCAGGCGGCTGGAAAATAACGCCCTGAAGCTCCTGCGTAGCGGCGTGACTGGTGAAACCCTGTTCAGAATTTACGGTGATGAATTCAAGCTGCGTTACCGCATGGGATATTCAAGACACAAGGGGCTTTCGGCTTTTCGCACGTCCGGCAGCTCAGAGGTTGAGGATTATGTGCTTTATCGGCTGTATTACAGATTTTTATAATTCATGGAGGTAATTGATGAAACAATACGAGGTTTTATTCAAGCTGGGAGCGGCGCTAGGCTCTAATTTCAACGGTACGTTCACGTCCGCCCGGAAAGTTATTCAGGCAGCAGAAAAAGAGATTCAGGCTCTTAACAAACAGCAGGCGGACATCACAGCATATCAGCGGCAGCAGGCCAGTATCGAGCGTACTAACGCCAAGCTGGATACATACCGCAAACAACTTGAAAACGTCCGTGCTGAAATAGCACAATTCGGAAACGCAAGCTCCGAACTTGCCAACCGCGAGCTTGAACTCCGGCAGTGCATACAGAACACGGAGCAGGCCATTGCAGACAAGAACCAGCGGTTATATCAGATGGGCGCCGCTCTTTCGGAAGCCGGCGTTGACGTCAGCGCACTGTCTGATGAAGAAAAACGGTTGCAGCAGCAAACGCAGGAGCTTGCTGAACAGCAGGAGCGAGCGGCAGGAGAAGCGGCGCAGTTCGGCTCAAAATCCGCGTCAGCTTTTGAGCTGGCAGGAAACGCGATCGTTACCGCCGGAATATCAAAGGCGCTTTCCGAAATATATGACGCATACAAGGAA
>CAKSHG010000003.1 GCA_934456315.1 uncultured Oscillospiraceae bacterium
AACTTTATTCTAGCAGTTTTTGGTCTATCTCTCAACCTTTTTTCTTAACTTTGTCCAATATCTATTGTAGCACTACATTGTTCCGCAAAATGTCACCTGATTTTCATTGACAAATACCCGATATAGTGGTATAATAAAATGAATATTTGTATTCAAGAGGTGTTTATAAATGACTATTTTTTACAAATTCGACGGTCAGATGTACATTAATATAACAAACGGCTGTCCCTGCAACTGCGTGTTCTGCCTGCGGAATAATTCCGACTCCGTAAAGGACAACGACAGCCTCTGGCTGGAGCACGAACCCTCCTTCGAGGAGATCGTGGACGCTTACGAGAAGTTCGACAAGACAGGCTGCACCCACGCGATATTCTGCGGATACGGCGAGCCTACCGTCCGCGCGGACATGCTCGTTAAGACCGCGCAGTATATCCGGGAGCACTCCGACATGAAGATACGCCTGAATACCAACGGGCTTGTCCGCATGATACACCCCGGTTTCGATATCGGGCAGTTCCGGGGGCTCATCGACGTTGCCTCCATCAGCCTCAACGCCCCGGACGCAAAGCGCTACAACGAGGTCACAAGACCGCATTTCGGCGAGCCTGCGTTCCAGGCTATGCTGGATTTCGCCCGGGATATGAAGGATATGGGCGTTCAGGTGAAGTTCACCGTTGTTGACGTTATCACAAAGGACGAGATAGACCGCTGTCAGCAGCTTGCGGACAGCATGGGGATACCGCTTAGGGTACGCGAATACATCTCCGACAACGAAAGCTACACATGAGGGTAATCGGTATCGACCCGGGCTACGCCATCGTGGGCTACGGAGTGCTGGACTACGAAAAAACGCGGTTCTCCGTGGTGAACTACGGCGCGATAACCACTGCGGCGGGCACCAGCTTTGACCGCCGTCTGATGGAGATATACGACGACATGTGCACCGTGCTCGACATGTTCAAGCCGGACTGCATGTCCATCGAAAAGCTCTATTTCACCAACAACAAGACCACCGGCATAGACGTCGCGCAGGCGCGCGGGATCATTCTGCTGACAGCGGTGCAGCGCGATATCGAGATCTACGAGTACACCCCCATGCAGGTCAAGCAGGCGGTCGTCGGCTACGGAAAGGCTGAAAAGCACCAGGTTCAGGAGATGGTCAGGAATATCCTCCATCTGAACGAGATACCAAAGCCCGACGACACTGCGGACGCTGTTGCGCTCGCAATATGCCACGGGCATTCCAGCGGGTCGCAGCTCTCAAGGCTCATCGCAAAGGCGACTGAAAACGACGGCGCGATGGGGAAGATATACCACAGAAATGACAAGAGGTAAAATCCATGATATACAGCTTACATGGCGAACTTATCCATACGGAGCCTAATCTCGCGGTGGTTGAATGCGGGGGAGTAGGCTACGCCTGCCGCACCACGATGAACACGCTCAAGCAGATAGGAAGCAGCGGGGAAGTCAGGCTGTTCACGCAGCTGAACGTCCGCGAGGACGCGGTCGAGCTTTTCGGCTTCGCTGACACGGCGGAATTGCAGGCGTTCAGGCAGCTCACTTCCGTTTCCGGCGTGGGACCCAAGGCGGCGCTCGCGATCCTGTCCGACCTCACCCCCTCCAGGCTGGCGCTGTGCATCACCACCGGCGACAGCAAGACCCTGACCCGCTCCCCGGGCATCGGCAACAAGATAGCCCAGCGTATCGTGATGGAGCTCAAGGACAAGGTCGCAAAGGAGCAGCACATCTCCGCGTCCGATTTCGGCACCGAGCCGGTCACCGCTGCGGCGGTCGGCGGGAATGCCGCAGCGGAGGCTGTCACAGCGCTGTGCGTGCTGGGATTCGCACTTCCGCAGGCGCAGGCGGCTCTCGCCGGAGCCGACCCGGACAGCAGCGTTGAGGAGCTTATCAAGTACGCGCTCAAGCATTTGGGCTGATTTCGAAATTTATGGCGGCGGGAGGTGAGCGCCTTGAAAAAGGACTTCGATGTTCTCGAGAAGATATTCATGATAATCGCGCTGTGCGAGGCAGTGTTCTTCGTGCTGTTCGTTATGGCGGGGGACGACGACCGCTACAAGGTGATGTGCATGACCGGCGTTGTCGTTGCAGGCGCAACTGCGGTCATCATGGCGATGGCATCGCTGCTCGCTCAACTTAAAATCGTATTGTCGGACCGCAGGGCTGCCCGCCGGGCGCTCGGAAAGCACGGACTCCGCGTAATGCTGCACGACGAGGGCGCCCGCTGCGCGTACAAGGGTATCCTCATGCTGACGAAAGGACGCCTGCCCGAGGCGGAGGAGCGCCTGATGAGGGCGCTTAGCCTTTCGGATAACCGTCAGAACCAGCATTTCTGCATTGAGTGGCTGATAAAGCTCTACGAAGCGCAGGACAACGACGGCAAGCTGATGTGGGCTTTCCGCAAGGCTGTGGAGATGGCTCCAGACGACCCGGACGCGCAGTCCCGGCTGGGTCACGCCTACTACAACGAGGGCAGGCTAAGCAACGCGGAATACTGCTTTGAGCAGTCGCTGCGCTACGACCCGAATTACGGCTACGCCTACTACAGTCTGGCGACCATCTACACGCTGCGCGGCGAGGACGAAAGGGCGCTGGAAACGCTCAAAAAGCTGGTGACTATCCAGGAGAACCACCCGCTCGTCTACGCCGAGCTTGCCACCTGGTACGCAATGCACGACGACGAGAAGAACGCCGAGGAAGCCTACGACAAGGCGATACTCTGCGGCTACAAGGACCCCGTGGAGCTTTCAAAGCGCATGACCGCGCTGCGCATGTTCAACCATGCGGAGAACGCCTCCGGCGCCGACCTGCCGCGGGATTACTACAGATACATCGAAAAGGAAGAATCCGAGGAAACAGTAAAGGAAGATACAGATGCTGGAAATGTCTGAATTCAAGGGTGAACCGGAGCGCAGTAACAGAATAGTCGAGCCGGAATATAATGAAACAGATACCGATATCGAATACTCCCTGCGCCCGAAGGCGCTTGACGAGTACATCGGTCAGGATAAGGTCAAGGAGAACATGAAGGTCTACATCGAGGCTGCGAAGAAGCGCGGCGAGTGTCTTGACCATGTCCTGCTGTACGGTCCTCCCGGACTTGGCAAGACCACCCTCTCCTGCATAATCGCAAACGAGATGGGCGTCAATATCCGCGTGACCTCCGGACCCGCCATCGAAAAGGCGGGCGACCTGGCGGCGCTGCTGACCAACCTCCAGCCCAACGACGTGCTTTTCATCGACGAGATACACCGCCTTTCCCGGCAGGTGGAGGAGGTGCTTTACCCCGCGATGGAGGACTACGTCCTGGATATAATCATGGGCAACGGTCCGTCGGCGCGTTCGATACGCATAGATCTGCCGAAGTTCACGCTGATAGGCGCTACTACGCGCTCCGGACAGCTTTCCGCGCCGCTGCGCGACAGGTTCGGCGTTATCCAGCGGCTGGAGCTGTACTCTCCGGAGGAGCTGTGCACCATCGTGCAGCGCTCGGCTGTGATCCTCGCGATACCCTGCACCAAGGACGGCGCGATGGAGATCGCAAAGCGCTCCAGGGGAACGCCGCGTATCGCAAATCGCCTGCTGAAGCGCGTCCGCGACTACGCCGAGGTCCTCGGCGACGGCAGGATAACGCAGGAGCTTGCGGATATCGCGCTCGGTCGTGAGGATATCGACCATCTGGGGCTTGACCGCCTGGACAGACGCTTCCTTGAGATGATAATCAAGGGCTACAACGGCGGTCCTGTCGGTCTGGAAACGCTGGCTTCCGCCCTCGGCGAGGAGTCGGTCACGCTGGAGGAAGTCTGCGAGCCGTTCCTCATGCAGCTGGGATTCATCGCGAGGACGCCCCGCGGGCGTACCGCGACGGCGCTCGCCTACAAGCACCTGGGGATACTCCAGGACGGTCAGCAGACCTTTGATTTTTGAGCATTCACTAATTAAATATACATAACGGGGGCAATAATAATGGGAAGAATTTTCGGCACGGACGGCGCGCGCGGCGTTGCGGTCACTGAACTCACCTGTGAAAGAGCGATGGAGATAGGCAGGGCGGCGGCTTACGTCCTCACAAAGGAGAGCGGCAAGGCTCACCCTAACATCATCGTCGGCATGGATACCCGCATTTCCTCGAAGATACTTGAGGCTGCGCTGTCAGCCGGGTTGGCGTCGGTCGGCGCAAATGCGCTGCTTCTGGGCGTTGTGCCTACTCCGGCGGTGGCTTACCTTGTTAAGCAGTACAACGCGGATGCCGGCGTTATGATCTCCGCGTCGCATAATACCGTTGAATACAACGGTATCAAGCTGTTTTCCTCCGAGGGATTCAAGCTCCCGGACAGCGTCGAGGAGGAGATAGAGGAGCTTATCCTCGACAGAAAGGGCGAGATAAAACTCCGCGACGGCGTTGACGTCGGCAGGATAACCCGCCTTAGCAGCGCTTGCAGCGACTATATCCAGCATATCCGGGACTGCGCCGGCGCGGGTCATTATGCGGGCGTCAATCAGAGATTCGTTTTCGACTGCGCTAACGGCAGCTCCGCAGCCACGGCGCGCAAGCTGTTCGCTTACCTCGGAACGGGCTGCGAGTTCATCGCAGACGAGCCGGACGGCACCAACATCAACGACAACTGCGGCTCCACGCATATCGAGCAGCTCTGCGAGTATGTAAGGAGCGGCGGCATGGATGCCGGATTCGCATTCGACGGCGACGCGGACAGGTGCCTTGCGGTCGACGAAAACGGAAAGGTCATCGACGGCGACCGTATCATCGCGGTGCTCGCAAAGCGCATGAAGGAAAAGCGCATTCTCAAGGGCGACGCGGCTGTCGTTACCGTCATGAGCAACCTCGGATTCCATGATTTCATGAAGGACAACGGTATCAAGACCGTCTGCGCCAAGGTCGGCGACAGGTATGTCCTCGAGGAAATGCAGCGCAGCGGCTACAACATCGGCGGCGAGCAGTCCGGGCATATAATCTTGCTCGACCACGCGACCACCGGCGACGGTCAGCTCACTGCGGCAATGCTCATCAAGGTGATGCAGGAAACCGGAAAATCCTTGTCGCAGCTCTGCGAGGGCATCGAGGATTACCCGCAGCTGCTGGTGAACGTCAGGATAACCGAGAGCGGCAAGGGCAAGTGGAACAAGGTCCCGGCGATAACCGACTGCATTTCCGCAGCGGAAAGGGAGCTTGCCGGAAACGGCAGGGTGCTCGTCCGGGAGAGCGGCACGGAGCCGCTGGTCCGCGTTATGGTCGAGGGCAAGGACATGGAAATGGTAAAGCGGCTGGCTGACTCCATCGCGGAGGAAGTAAAGCGCAGCCTTACCTGACGGAGGAACGATGTTAGTTTGTGCAAATAACGGGAACTTTCCCGCAAACGATATAGAGGAACTCAAGACCGCGCTGAATGCGGCGTGCGGTGAGATATGGCTCGGCGAGGGCACGGATTCCTACCCCTGCATGGCGATACTCTGCTGCGAGGACGGCGCGTCCATCAACTATTTCGAGAGCGAGGGCGGCACCGCGTATGTTACCATCGGCGACAAGCGGCTCCACGGGACGATAGACGTCAACATCGACGGCGAGGTCTATCAGCTCAACCGCGGGCAGATAGTCCCGGAAAACAAGATACTCGAGATAGCCGAGGCATTCATGAATGAAATGAAACTTCCGGAGTGCGTTGAGTGGGAGAAGATCTGAAATATGCCGTTTGATTTCAAAAAGGAATATAAAGAGTTCTATATGCCGCCAAAGAAGCCGGGTATCGTAAACGTTCCAAAGATGAACTACATTACAGTTCGCGGGACGGGCGACCCCAACAGCGAAAGCGGCGAGTACAAGGAATCTATCGGGCTGCTGTATGCGGTCGCGTTCACTATAAAGATGAGCAAGATGGGCAGCCACAGAATAGATGGGTATTTCGATTATGTAGTTCCGCCGCTGGAGGGATTCTGGTGGCAGGACGGTTCGGATTCCATCGACTATTCCCATAAGGAGGATTTCCACTTCATTTCGGCGATAAGGCTTCCTGATTTTGTCACTGCCGATGAATTTAACTGGGCGGTCGGGGAAGCTTCCAGAAAGAAGAAGCTTGATCTTTCTAAAGTTGAGTTTTTCCCCTATGATGAGGGACTTTGCGTGCAGTGCATGCATATCGGTTCGTATGACGACGAGCCGAAAACAATAGAGGCTATGCATGAGTATGCGGTACAGAATGGTTATGTTCCGGATATATGCGCTGAACGCTTGCACCATGAGATATATCTTTCAGACCCGCGAAAATGTGCGCCGGAAAGGTTAAAGACTGTTGTTCGCCACCCTGTCAAAGTCGGGTAAGTAAGAACAACTAGGAACAGAGGACAAAAGAATGAGATTATCAGACAAGTGGCAGGACTACTGCCTTATCGACACATCAGACGGCGAGCGGCTGGAGCGCTGGGGCGACGTCACGCTTATCCGACCCGATCCGCAGATAATCTGGAAATGCACCGGCGAGGCTCCCGAGTGGCGCACTGCTCATGCAAAGTACAACCGCTCCTCCTCCGGGGGAGGCTCCTGGGATTACCGCAGGAAGCTCCCGGAGAGCTGGCAGATAAAGTACGGCGAGCTTACCTTCATGGTAAAGCCCACCGGATTCAAGCACACCGGGCTTTTCCCGGAGCAGGCGGTCAACTGGGACTACTGCATGAACGCGATACGCTCCGCAGACCGACCGATAAACGTGCTGAACCTGTTCGCCTACACCGGCGGCGCGACCCTCGCGTGCGCTGCGGCGGGGGCTTCGGTATGCCACGTCGACGCAGTTAAGGGCATGGTGGACTGGGCGCGCACCAATGCGAAGCTCTCCGGGCTTTCGGACAAGCCGATACGCTGGATAGTCGACGACGCGCAGAAGTTCATCAATCGCGAGATTCGCCGCGGAAACCACTACGACGGAATCATTCTCGACCCTCCCAGCTACGGCAGGGGCACGAACGGTGAGATGTGGAAGCTGGAGGACTGCATTTACGACCTGATGGAGGGCTGCACACAGCTGCTGTCGGACAAGCCGCTGTTCGTTCTGCTGAACAGCTACACGACCGGGCTTTCCGCAAGCGTTATGAGCTACCTGCTGCAAATGACCGTCGGCAAGCGGTTCGACATCACGGTGGATTCCCAGGAGATAGGGCTGCCGGTAAGGCAGACCGGTATGGCGCTCCCGGCGGGAAGCACTGCGATAGTACATTTTTGAGATAACGGGTGAAGCACTTGAACATTATAGAAGTAGAGAACCTTTCCTTTGATTACATCGCCTACAACGAGGACGGCAAGGAGGTCAGCCGCAATCCGGTGCTGAAGGACGTTTCGCTGAACGTCCCGGAGGGGCAGTTCCTTGCGATCCTGGGTCACAACGGCTGCGGAAAGTCCACGCTTGCGAAGCATTTCAACGCGATACTCACGCCGACCTCCGGCAGGGTCACGGTCGCAGGTATCGACACCTCCGATGAGAACAGGCTGTTCGATATCCGGCAGACCGTCGGAATGGTGTTCCAGAATCCGGACAACCAGCTTGTCGCGACCATCGTCGAGGAGGACGTTGCGTTCGCGCCGGAGAATATGGGAGTCCCGCAGCCAGAGATACGTCAGCGGGTAGACGACGCGCTCAAGCAGGTGGATATGTACGAATACCGCGAGCACGCTCCGCACCAGCTCTCCGGCGGTCAGAAACAGCGCGTAGCCATTGCGGGCGTTATCGCCATGCAGCCGCGCTGTATCGTAATGGACGAGCCTACCGCGATGCTCGACCCCAAGGGCAGGCGGGAGGTCATGCAGACTATCCACACGCTCAACCGCGAAAAGGGCATAACTGTCGTCCTCATCACGCATTATATGGACGAGGCGGCGCAGGCTGACCGCGTCGTCGTGATGGACGGCGGCAACATCATCATGGACGACGTTCCGAAGAAGATATTCTCCCAGGTGAAGAAGCTGCGCTCCGTCGGTCTGGACGTCCCGCAGGTGACTGAACTTTGCGAGGAGCTTCGCGAAAATGGCGTTGACATTTCCACGGAAATAATCGGCGAGCAGGAATGCGCCGAGGCTCTGTTCAACCTCACAAAAGGCAGGAGCGCGGAGCTTCCGGCGGTTTCAGACGCTGCGGAGGACGACAGGCGCCCGGTAGTCCTGGAATGCGACAAGGTGACCTACAAGTACAGCATCGGCACTCCGTTCGAAAAGACTGCGGTCAACAGCGTTGACCTACAGATACGCCAGGGGGAGTTCGTCGGGATAATCGGTCACACCGGAAGCGGTAAATCCACGCTGATACAGCATTTCAACGGGCTTGTAAAGCCGACCTCCGGTCGTGTGCTGGTGGACGGCGCCGACATCTGGAGCAAGGAAGTAAATATCCGGGATATCCGGTTCAAGGTGGGACTGGTTTTCCAGTATTCGGAACATCAGCTGTTCGAGGAAACGGTCGCAAAGGACATCGCCTACGGTCCGAAGAACATGGGGCTTTCCGACGAGGAGATACAGAAGCGCGTGCGCAGCGCCGCAGAGAGCATGGATATCGTCCACCTGCTGGACAGGTCGCCGTTTGAGCTTTCCGGCGGTCAGCAGCGCAGGGTCGCGCTGGCGGGCGTCCTCGCGATGGATCCGGAGGTGCTTATCCTCGACGAGCCTGCGGCGGGACTGGATCCCAAGGGTCGTGATAAGATCCTCGCGCAGATAAAGCAGTACCACGACCAGTACGGAAAGACGATCCTGCTGGTTTCCCACTCGATGGAGGACATCGTGAAGTTCGCAGGGAAGGTGCTCGTTATGAACAAGAGCCGCCTGTTCTGCTACGACACGGTGGACAGAGTGTTCGCGCGGACGGACGAGCTTGCGAAGATCGGTCTTGACGTCCCGCAGATAACAAGAATGAGCCATATCCTGAAGTCCCTCGGGACGGATATCGGGAATGACATCTACACCACACAGAGAGCGGCGGAGAGGCTGCTCCCGCTGATAAGATAAGTAAGGACTAGAACAAAAGATGATAAAGGATATTACGATAGGGCAGTACTTCCCGGGTAATTCGGTCATACACAGGCTGGACAGCCGCGTAAAGCTCGTTCTGGATATACTGTACCTTGTTATTCTGTTTACCGCGCAGAGCTACACCGGGCTGCTGCTGGGCATGCTTTTCATGGTGATGTGCTACATGCTGGCGAGGATAAAGCTCATAATGATACTCAAGAGCGTCAAGCCTATCCTCCCGCTGATGATATTCACCGGGATACTCAACCTGTTTTTCGTCAAGGGTGAAACTCCGCTGTTCAAGTGGCAGTTCATCGAGATCTACCCGGAGGGCGTCAATACTGCGCTGTTCATGCTGATACGCGTGCTGACGCTCATCATCGGCATGTCGCTGCTGACCTACACGACCTCCCCGATAATGCTCACCGACGCTATCGAGCGGCTGCTTTCGCCGCTCAAGAAGATACACGTCCCGGTGCACGAGCTTTCCATGATGATGACCATCGCGCTGCGATTCATTCCGACACTGGTCGAGGAAACGGACAAGATAATGTCCGCCCAGAAGGCCCGCGGCGCCGAGATGGACACCGGCGGTCTGGTAAAGAAGGCAAAGTCCCTGATCCCGGTGCTTATCCCGCTGTTCGTTTCGGCGTTCAAGCGCGCCAACGAGCTTGCTACGGCGATGGAATGCCGCTGCTACCACGGCGGCGAGGGGCGTACAAGGCTCCGCGTGATGCACACCGCGCCCAGGGATTACGTCGCGATAGGCTGCATGCTGCTTCTGCTGGCGGCGGTCATCGTTATCAACTGCTTCCCGGTGCTGCCGTAAGTTTGAGGTGAGGATTTGCGTAATTTAAAGGTTTTCATTGCGTACAACGGCGCGGCTTACCACGGCTTCCAGCGGCAGGACAACGCCCTGACCGTCCAGGAGGTGGTCGAAAACAGCATAGGAAAGCTGCTCAAGATTCCCGCGCCGGTGATATACGGCTGCTCCCGGACGGATACCGGAGTCCACGCGCGGCAGTTCTGCTTCAACGTTCATGTTAACAGCCGTATCCCCTGCGAGGGGTTCGTCAAGGGCATGAACACGCTGCTACCGCCGGATATAGCCGTGCTCTCCTGCGAGGACGCTCCGGAGGATTTCCACGCGAGATACTGCACGAAAAGCAAGGAATATGTCTACCTCATCGCGAATACCGTTCAGAGGGACGTGTTTTTGCAGAACCTGGCGTACCACTATCCGTATAAGCTCGACATCGACAAGATGAACGAGGCTGCGGCGCTGCTGGTCGGCGAGCATGATTTCGCGGCTTTCTGCCGCGCCGAGGGAAAGGCGCGCATGAAGTCCACCGTAAGGGAGATATACAGCTTCACGGCGTCGATGAAAGAGGACGACGTGTGCGAGCTGAAAATAAGCGGCAGCGGGTTCCTTTACAACATGGTGAGGATATGCGCGGGCACGCTCATCTACATCAACGAGGGAAAGCTGACGACCGACGACATAAAGCGCGCGCTGCTGTCCGGCGACAGGAGCCTCGCGGGAAAGACCCTCCCGCCGGAGGGGCTGTACCTCAACCGCGTCAGCTATTGACCGCGGCGGCTGTTTGATGTATAATAGCTTGGGGAACGTTTGAGAGGGCTGGTGGATAACTACAGATGGATAAAAGAAACGACATAAACGACTTCCGGAAAAAGCGAAGGGCGCAGAAAGCCAGGCTCAACATCGCGATAGTTGTGCTTTTCGGGCTGATAATCCTGCTCATCGCGCTCAACTGGGGGAAGATAATCTCGCCGCTCAAGGACGCCGCGCTGGACGTTGGCAAGGGCGGTTTCCCGGTAGACCTGCCGGGAAGCACCGACTACGTTCTTGACGAGCTGGGCGACAATTTCTGCCTGTTGACGGATACCTATTTTTATACCTATAATTCAGACGGCGCCATGATATCCAGCGTCCAGCACGGAATGCAGTCGGCGGCGCTGTCCAGCAACTCCCGGCGCGCGCTGCTCTACGACCGCAACGGCAGGGAGCTGAAGCTCTACAACCGCACCGGAGAGATCTACAGCGCCGCCACCGAGGACACGATCGACTTCGCGCAGATAAGCCACGGCGAACGCTGTGCGGTGGTCACGAAATCCTCGAAGTACTCCAACTGCCTGTTCGTTTTCAACGGGGAGGGTCAGCAGATTTTCCGCTGGGCTTCGCCGCTGTACCTCATCGACAGGGTGGAGTTCTCCAATGACGACAACAGCATTTTCGCCGCAGTCTGCGGCGCGGACAACGGCGAGCTGGAATACCGCCTGCTGCGTTTCGACCTTGACAACAGCGACGGCACCGTATGGGAAACCTACGTCGGGAAGCACATGGTATTTTCGCTCGAGCAGACCGACGGCGGGGTCTTTGCGGTAACCGCCGGGGGAGCCTGTATCGTCGACGCGGGCACTGGCGAGATAACGGCGCAGACCGATTTTCTGAAGAACGTTTCGCAGATCCCCGGCGGGGAGCTGCGGGCAGTGCTGTTCAGCGACACAGCCGGCGGAAACGTCCTGACAGTTTACGATGAGGCGCTGGAGGGCACCGCGGCACTTGGCTTGCAGAATGTGACCAGGGTCCGCGCGGACGGGAAAAAGCTGTTCGTGCTAAGCAAGCGCACGCTCACAATTCTGGACGAGGGTCTTGAAGCCGCTTCAGAAATCGAGCTGGACGACGATTACTCGGATATGCTGGTGATCGGCGGCAGCGCTTATCTGCTCGGCTACAACACCGTTCAGAAGGTCGAGCTTGCTATTTAAGGAGGAATATTATGGGATCGCAGTTCGCGATAGTTTATGATATATTGATCGCCGTGGTTCTCTTGTTCGCCGTGTTCAGCGGCGCAAAGCGCGGCTTTGTCAGCGTGGTGGTCGGGATCGCCGCAGTGTTCGTGGGGTTCTTCTGCGCGGTGACGTTCAGCTCGCCGATAACGGAGCTCATCTACTCCTCCGCGGTCGAAAAGCCGCTTAGCGAAGCGGTCAGCCAGACCCTCGACGATAACATGAGCAGCATTACTCTTAGCGGGCTGTCCGGTATGGATTTCGACAAGGTGAAGGTGTCAGGCACTCCGGTTTCCGAGATGATCCCGGAATACTCCGGCACGAACAAGGTCGTTTACGACCTGTCGGACGTTGACCTGTCCGGCACCGGTTTCGAGGACGCCGACCTTAGTAACTTCGGATTCGGCAGCAGCGAGGACTACTCCCACATGAACGGAAAGAACGCAGAGTTCACGATGTCCGATATCGAAGCCAACGGGCTGGGCAAGCTCGTCACCGCGCAGGTGATAGCCGTAAGGCTCTCCGCAAGCCCGATGATAAGCGGTATCAAGGAGTACGTCGGTCTTATCGGCGGAATGTTCCCGGCGCAGCTACAGGAGGTGTCCCAGGGGATAGGCGACGGCGAGATCTCGATGGTGAGGACGCTGGTGCTTACCATGATAAACTGCTCGTCGTCGGTCAAGACCGCTGTTATCGACAACATGCTCCACCCGGCATTCTCGCTGATGATTAACACGTTCGTTTTCACGGGGATATTCATTCTCGTGACCTGCGTGCTGAATCTGCTCGCGAGGGCGCTCAAGATAGTCAACAAGGTACCGGTCGTCGGGAACGTCAACGGACTGCTCGGCGGCGTCTGCGGTATCGTCAGCGGACTTATTTCCGTATGCATTATCTGCATAGTCGTAAGGCTCATCGTCTATATCAGCGGCGGCAATACCATGCTGCTCAACGAAACCGCGATAGGCTCGACCTATGTGTTTAAGTATTTCTATAACTTCGAATTTCTGAATTTCCTGAATTAAGGGAGCTTCAGGCTGCTATTTCATGCAAAGGTGGTATAAACTATGATGATGTGTTCCAGATGCAAGAAGCGTCCTGCGGTAGTGTTCATATCCTCAATGCAGGGCACCGAGCGCCACAACGAGGGTCTGTGCCTTAGATGTGCCAAGGATATGGGACTTCCGCAGGTGGACGAATACCTCAAGCAGATGGGTATTTCCGAGGAGGATTTCGAGAATGCCTACGACGCGATGTTCGATGAAAACGGCAATCCGGATCCGGAAATGCTCAAGAACATCGGCTTCGAGGATATAACGAACGGCTTCCGTCCGAACGACTCCGGCGACCCCGACGAGGACGACGCCGATGAGGACGTTCCCGATGAGAGCGGCGACCCCGACAACAAGGACGACCTTTTCCAGAAGGGCGGCGCAAACACCATGCCGGAGTTCTTCAAGAAGATGTTCGAGCCGTTCAACAACGCCCTTAGCAAGGACGACATGGATAAGCTCGAGGAGGAGGCAAAGACCCGCTCCCCGAAAAAGAAGCAGGAAAAGACCGACAAGAAGCGCAGGACGCTCGAAACGTTCTGCACCAATCTCACCCGCCGCGCGAAGGACGGCAAGATAGACCGCATAATCGGCAGGGATAAGGAGATAGGCAGAGTTATCCAGATCCTTTCCCGCCGCACCAAGAACAATCCCTGCCTGATAGGCGAGCCTGGCGTCGGCAAGACCGCCATCGCCGAGGGGATCGCGCTGAAGCTGGCGAGCGGTGACGTTCCGTTCAGGCTCCAGGGCAAGGAGCTTTATCTGCTCGACCTCACCGCGCTCGTTGCGGGCACGCAGTTCAGGGGGCAGTTCGAGAGCCGCGTGAAGTCGCTCATCGACGAGGTGAAGAACGCAGGCAACGTTATCCTGTTCATCGACGAGGTGCACAACCTGGTCGGCACCGGCGATTCCGAGGGAACCATGAATGCCGGAAACATGTTCAAGCCGGCACTTTCCCGCGGGGAGCTCCAGGTCATCGGCGCCACGACATTCAACGAGTACCGCAAGTACATCGAAAAGGACAGCGCGCTGGAGCGCCGTTTCCAGCCCGTGACGGTCAACGAGCCGTCCATCGAGGACACCGTGAAGCTGCTCGAGGGCATCAAGGAGTACTATGAGGAGCACCACAAGGTAAAGGTTTCGCCGGAGATAACCCGCATGTGCGCGGTGCTTTCCGAGCGTTATATCAACGACAGGTTCCTGCCTGACAAGGCGATAGACCTGCTGGACGAATCCTGTGCATGCGCAAGTCTTGGCAGCCCTGCTATCACCGAGTACGAAAAGCTCAAGACAAAGCTCGCGCAGCTGCGCGTCGACGAGAGCAAGCTCGCCGAGGCAAGCGACAAGGACTACGAGAAGATGGCGGAGATCAAAATGCAGATAGCGCAGACCTCCGACAGCATCGACAAGATAAAGAACGAGGCGGAGAATGTCCAGGTGACGATGGAGGACCTTTCCAAGGTCATCGAGCTGTGGACCGGTATCCCCGCCAACAAGATACAGGAGGCAGAGTACAAGCGAATCGGCACGCTTGAGCAGCACCTAAAGGAGCACGTCATCGGTCAGGACGAGGCGTGCGAGCTGGTGGCAAAGGCGATAAAGCGCACCAGAGTTCAGCTCACCGAGCGCCGCAGACCGGCTTCGTTCATCTTCGTCGGGCCTACAGGCGTCGGAAAGACCGAGCTTGTTAAAGTTCTGGCAAACGAGATGTTCGACACAGTTGAGCCGCTCATCAGGCTCGATATGTCGGAATTCATGGAGAAGCACAGCGTGTCCAAGATAATCGGTTCGCCTCCAGGATACGTCGGCTACGACGAGGCTGGTCAGCTCACAGAGAAGGTACGCCGCAAGCCGTATTCCGTGATACTTTTCGATGAGATAGAAAAGGCGCACCCCGACGTTATGAACATTCTGCTCCAGATACTGGACGAGGGTAAGATAAACGACGCGCACGGCCGCTCCGTAAGCTTTGAAAACACGATAATCTGCATGACCTCCAACGCGGGAAGCTCCACCGGCACCAACAGCGTGGGCTTCACCAAGACCGAGGGAGATATAAGCAAGGAGCGCGCAATGAAGGGGCTCCGCGACTTCCTTAGACCGGAGTTCATCGCGCGCGTCGACGAGATAATCGTGTTCCACCCGCTGACCGTCGAGAACTACGCGCAGATCGCAAAGCTCATGCTGCATGAGCTGGAGTCGCCTCTTGCCGAAAAGAAGATCGCGCTGAACATCACCGACGATGCCTACAAGGCGGTTGCGCAGAAGGCGTTCGGCGGAAAGTACGGCGGCAGAGATATCCGCCGCGTTATCCGCAGCGACATCGAGGATAAGATAGCCGAGCTGATAATCGACCACGCAGACCAGCCGCTTTCCGAGATAAATATCGGCTCCGGCGACGGCGAGATAACGGTGGACGGAAAGTAATGAGTACGATACTGATCACGGGCGGCACCGGCGCCATCGGCAGCGCAGTCGCCGCTGAATTCGCGAAAACCGACGACGTGGTGTTTACCTACAACTCCCGCGCGGAGGAGGCGCAGCGGCTCTGCGAGGAGCTGCGCTGCTCGGCAGTGCAGTGCGACGTCGCGGATCACGATTCCTGCCAGGCGGCTGTGCAGCAGGTGCTGAACGATTTCGGGAAGATAGACGTTCTGGTGAACAACGCCGGGATATCCCAGATAAAGCTGTTCACCGACATCACACCGGAGGACTGGCAGCGCGTAATGAATGTCGACCTGAACGGCGTGTACAACATGACCCACGCGGTCATTCGCTCAATGATAAGCCGCAAAAGCGGCGCAGTCGTGAATGTTTCCTCGGTATGGGGAGTGTACGGCGGCGCCTGCGAGAGTGCATATTCGGCGGCAAAGGCGGGCGTTATCGGGCTGACAAAGGCGCTGGCGAGGGAGCTTGGCGCCTCCGGGATAACCGTCAACGCGGTCGCGCCGGGAGTTATCGACAGCCCGATGAACAGTTCCCACCTCAATGAGGAGGAGCTGCGGGAGCTGGCAGAGCAGACTCCCGTCTGCCGGCTCGGGCAGCCGGAGGAGGTCGCGAGGGCAGTCAGGGCGCTCGCCGAGAACCGCTTCATAACCGGGCAGACGCTCGGCGTCGACGGCGGATTCTGCTGATTCTTCCAGGTGACGTTAAACTAGTTTAACAAATTGCCTAAAAATTCACAAAGATACGGTGAATGTTTTGTCAAAAAAAACACAATGTTTCCGGTTGAATTTTTCCGCAAAATATAGTATAATAAATTTGATTTGAAAATCCGAACGGCGATTTCGGCAAAAAAGGAGACTTAATATGAACATCGCTTTATCCATTCTGTCAGCTGCGGCGTCCGCAGAAGCAGTTGGCACAGCAGAAGCGTACTCCGGTCCGTGGGAAAACGTCTATAATGCTGTCCGCTCTACTGCCGAGGCAGTAACTGAGGAGGCGCAGGGCGTAGTTGACCGTATCCAGGGGCTTGGAGATGCGCACGCACAGCTTGCTGACCCGGATTACTGGGGTTCCGTCGGCATTATCACCCTGACCGGTATACTTGTTGTATTCTTCATTCTCGCTATCCTTATCTTCCTGTTCTGGGCGCTTGGAAAGACTTTCCAGACCATCGACAAGAACAGGGCTGCAAAGGCAGAGGCTGCCAAGAAGGCCGCCGCTCCGGCTCCTGCAGCTGCTCCTGCTCCCGCAGCTGAGGAGATCGTCGAGGAAGACGACAATGACGATGAGATAATGGCTGTTATCAGTGCGGCTATCGCTGCCTACGCCGAGGAAGAGGGTACCTCCTATACTATCCGCGACGTAAAGAAGCGCGACAAGAGAGCTCGTTCCGCTTGGAGCCTTGCCGGAATCGGCGAGAATACCCGCCCGTTCTGAGAACAGACAGAAAGGAAAATTGAAGCATGGAAATATTTGTTGATACCATAAAATCGCTCGCCTCCACCTCCGGCTTTGCAGGCTTCGGAGTTGAAAACGGCTGGCAGAGCATAATTATGATTCTGCTTTCCTTCGTCCTGTTCTATCTGGCGATCAAAAAGCAGTATGAGCCGCTGCTGATGCTCCCTATCGCATTCGGTATGCTGCTCACCAACCTCCCGTTCAGCGGTCTTTATCACGCTGAACTCTGGAACCCCTCCACAAACCCTTACTTCGCACCGGAGTACGTTCAGGAGGGCGCTAATCTTCTGATAACCTACACCAAGGAAGTCAGCCTTGACTATGGCAGAGTGCTCCATGAGGGCGGTCTGCTGGATATGCTCTACCTCGGCGTTAAGCTCGGTATCTATCCGCCTATCATCTTCCTTGGCATCGGCGCTATGACCGACTTCGGTCCTCTCATCGCAAACCCAAAGAGCTTCCTGCTCGGCGCTGCTGCACAGGGCGGTATCTTCTTCACATTCCTCGGCGCATGCGCTATCAACGCGCTTGGTCTTGGTGACGGATTCTCCCTCAAGCAGGCTGCTTCCATCGCTATCATCGGCGGTGCGGACGGTCCTACGGCGATCTTCCTTACCTCCAGACTCGCACCTGAGCTGCTCGGCTCCATCGCGGTCGCTGCTTACTCCTACATGGCTCTGGTTCCTGTTATCCAGCCGCCTATCATGAAGCTCCTCACAACTAAGAAGGAGCGCGAGGTCAAGATGGGTCAGCTCCGTCAGGTTTCCAAGCTCGAGAAGATCGTATTCCCGATCGCTGTTACTGTTATCGTTTCGCTCATCGTTCCGGACGCGGCTTCCCTCGTTGGTATGCTGATGCTCGGTAACCTGATGAAGGAATCCGGCGTTTGCGACCGTCTGGTAAAGACCGCTACAAACGAGCTGATGAACATCATTACGATTTTCCTCGGCGTAACTGTTGGCGCTACCGCAGTTGCACAGAACTTCCTCAAGGTCGATACGCTTCTTATCATCGCGCTTGGTCTTATCGCATTCTGCGTTGGTACCGCGTGCGGCGTTCTGCTCGGCAAGCTGATGTACCTCCTCTCCGGCGGAAAGATCAACCCGCTTATCGGTTCGGCAGGCGTTTCTGCGGTTCCTATGGCGGCGCGTGTTTCCCAGAAGGTCGGTCAGGAAACCAACCCCTCCAACTTCCTGCTCATGCACGCTATGGGTCCGAACGTTGCAGGCGTTATCGGTTCCGCTGTTGCTGCGGGCGTTCTGCTTAGCGTTCTTGGTTAATTTCAAGATATTCACAAAGCGGTCTGGTTTCCAGACCGCTTTTTATTTTATCAGAGTGATGGTAATAAATGGTGCTAAGTGGAGAGTATAGCTCCGCTGTTCAATAGTATTAGGGAATCAAGACGGCTTAGGTCGTCCTGATTCTTTTTTTATGTTCAGAAGAATTTCTGATTTCGTTTTGCTTTGCAGTAAATTGCAGTATCCCCAGGGGTATTATCATATTGCGGGAAGGAACAGGAAAAAAGCCTGGAGCTTCCGGCAAATACATATCAAGGAGGAATGTGATTTGGGCTTAAAGGACTGGCTCCTGCGCAGTGGCAGGGGAGGCGGTTCGGCTGACCTTGCGGGCTACTACGCCGACATTCAGCGCTGGGAGGACATCTACAACGGCGGCGGCGACTGGCGATTCACCCGGAAGGGTGGTATCCAGGGCGGAACAAGGCGGCTTGCCTCGCTGGGAGCCGCGAGGGCGCTCTGCGGCGAGTTTACAAGGCTGTGCTACACGGAGGGTACTTCGATGTGCTTTTCGGACAGCGACACCGAACGTTTTGTGGGTCAGGTGCTGAACGTCAGCAGGTTCGCCGATAGATTCCCGGTGTTCCTGGAGAAGGTCTTTGCGCTTGGCGGGGGAGTTATCAAGGTTTACTACGATAACGCTCCGCCGGAGGGGCTTCCCGGGGTAAGGGTCGACCTTATCACCGCAGACTGCTTCCTGCCGACCGCCTGGAACTCCCGCGACATCACCGGAGGCGCGTTCGCTTCCAGGATAATGTCCGGGGGAAGGAGCTATATTCTTGCAGAAACACATGAGCTAAACGGAGATCAGCTCAACATTGAAAACCGGCTGTTCCGCGAGGACGGCGGCAAGGCTGACATGGATTCGGTGCTCCCGGGACTGGAGGGTAAGAGCAGGATAGACGGGCTGTCGGCTCCGCTGTTCGTGTACCTAAGCGCAGGAGCGCGCCGCGTGAGCACTTCCGGGGATTGTCCGCTGCTGGGCTGCTCCGTGTTCGACGGAGCGGAGGATACTCTGAAAAGCATCGACATCGTTTTCGACAGCCTTTCAAGGGAGTTCGTCCTCGGAAAGAAGCGCATAATCGTCCCCGCCTATGCAGTACGCGGTGAATGGGACGGCTCCGGTAACAAGAAGCACTATTTCGACGTCAACGACGAGGTGTTCCAGGCAATGTCCACATCGGACGCCGAGGAACTTAAGATCACTGACAACACGGGAGAGCTTCGTGTAACGGAGCATGTCCAGGCTCTCGGAGAGCTGCTCGACCTGCTGTGTATGCAGGCGGGGCTTTCGGAAGGGGCGCTTTCGTTCAAGGACGGCACGATAAGGACTGCCGCCGAGGTGGTCAGCAGAAACAGCCGCACCTACCGCACGCAGGCGTTCTACCGCCGGAGAATCGGCGACGCGCTTAGCAGAATGGTAGAGAACATCTGCCGTCTGGGCAAGATGGCGGGGGAGCTTCCGGACATTGCCTGCGAAAGCGCTTCTGCGGTATTCGCGGACGGCGCCGCGGAGGACGATGGTACAAGGGCAGACAGAGCTGTGAAGCTCTACAATGCGGGCCTTATTTCGAAGGCTCGTGCGCTTTCACAGATCTACGGAATATCGCTCGACGAGGCTCGGGCGATGGAAAGGACTGACAACGATGGATAACGAGAACATTAAGCAGGAGCTTCAGGCAGGTGAAATCCAGCAGGAGCAGCCGGAAGGATCCTCCGGGGCGGAGCAGTCCGCGGACAGCGTCCAGCCGGAGGAGATACAGACCCTGCGTGCCGAGGTGGCGGAGCTTAGGATAAAGCTTGCGCTGCTGACCGGCGGCGCAGCTCCGGAGAAGCTCGACGAGGGCGTTAAGCTCGCGGCGGGGCTGATGGAGGCTGACGGAACGGAGCCTGACGACGCTGCGGCGGAGGTACTGCGCGAATATCCCCATATCAGGCTGGTAAAGCGCAGCGTTCCGCAGTTTTCCGCAGAGAGCCGCGGCAGCTCCGATGGATTTGCGGCTATCCGGAGTATTTTCGCGAGGAAGTGATCCGACGAGCTTCCGGCAGCGCGTTTCAAGCGGTCGGGAGCTTTGAAGGCGTCAGCAATGCGGCGACGGGAAGTGACGGGCTTACCGTGATACGAAGCCGGGCAGCATGCTTTGCGGCGTAAATTTCCAGCCGAAAATACATTGATAAAAGGCGGCATTTTGCCGAGGGCGGGACGGTGGGTTTAAATAGATAAACAATTGTTCCCCGGAACGGCAGGACGGCGCAGACTGCGGCGGTCAGCCGGTTTTGACAATGGCGCGGCAGCGGGCGGTTCCGCCGGGAACGTTCATTCATACTTTTAAGGAGGATAATACAATGGCAAATACAATTACTTATGCAAAGGTTTTTCAGAAGGAGCTTGACAAGCAGGTCCTGGAGGGTTCCACTTCCGGTTGGATGGAGGAGAATGCCTCCCAGGTGATCTACAACGGCGGCAGTGAGATCAAGATGCCCAAGATGTCCCTCCAGGGACTTGGCAGCTACGACCGTGACGCAGGTTACTCCGGCGGCGCAGTTACCTATTCCTACGAAACTTTCGCGCTGACCCAGGACAGGGGCAGACGTTTCCGCATCGACGCAATCGACGTTGACGAGAGTGGTTTCGGTCTGGCGGCGGCAAATGTCGCGGCTGAATTCCAGCGCACACAGGTGATCCCCGAGATCGACGCGTACCGCTACTCCAAACTTGCTGCCGCTGCAGGTATCAGGGAAACCTACACTCCTGACAAGGCTACCGTGATGTCTTCTCTGCTCGACCAGCTCGGAAAGGTTCGTGATATCACCGGCGACGAGGGCGATGTCGTCATCGTGATGAGCCGTCCGGTTTACGACAAGCTCATGCTTTCCGGAGAGATTTCCTATGCCGTCGAGAGCACACAGTTCAAGCAGGGTGAACTGGAATTCTGCGTGAAGTCTATCAACGGCGTCCCTGTTATCCCGGTCCCCTCCGCTAGAATGAAGTCGGAGTACGACTTTAAGAATGACGCAACTGGCGGGTTTGCAGCTAAGGTTGGCGCTAAGGAGATTAATTGGATCATCTGAACTATCACTATCCCCCATCGAAAAATCCGAAATCTCATAAATCGCATAACAGAGCCAATCAAAAAATAGAGCAAAGATAAAAATCGAGCGAAAAATCCCGAAAATGTGGGCAAGTGTGGGCAAAATTGTGGGCAGGAAATGCGTTTGCCGGGCAATAGAAAAAACAAGAAAACCGAGGAATTACACACCTCGGCTTTTTATTTTGTAAGCTCAGCGGTGATCTGACCGAGCAGAGTGTAGTTTTCTGCGGATATCTCCGGAATTGACTTGCTGTTGAGGGCGCGGAATGACGCTATCAGATTGCGGATTATCTCTGTCTGCTGGTCGTTCAGACCGAAAACGGATACGGTAAATCGCTGCTCGGTTCCCAGGAGCTCGTCCAGCGATACGTTCATTATTGAAGAAATAGAGCGCAACGTGTCCAGCGGGGGTGTTGCCGTGTTGCTCTCGTACCTGCTCACAGTTGCCACCGTAACGCCCAGCTTGTCCGCAAGCTGCTTCTGCGTCATTCTTTTTTTCTTCCGAAGATCATGAAGAAGTATCCCGAAATCGTACATCTTTTGCCTCCAAACTTTCGTTCTGTGTAAATTATTGCATAAACCTCTTGAATATTATGTAACATTGTGTTATAATATTTACATGTTGTGTAAGTTTTGCGCGTGAAATTTGTATTAAATTCAAAATTAGTGGAGGTCGTTGTTATGCCCGAATCAAAAGGCAGTAAAGAGCAGTTACTTGAAAAGCTGTCGGGTAAGGTATCTTCTGCTGCTAATTCAGGAATAAACCAGTTCCGGGGCAAAAATTCTGACATTACGGAAGAGAAGATAAATACGTCCGAAGAGCAGAAAACTGACGTAAACGACCTGCCAGACGAATCGGTGCGCTATGCCGGTATCCTTGAAAAGTATTTCAGCGAGGACGGCTATCAGGTCGGCCGCGCGATTTTTCGCGGACGTTTCAGAAACTATTATTCCACGGAATACGGTCATGAGCCGGAACAGACCGACGAGCAGCTGGAAGCGCTTCTTTGCGAAGCAGGAACCCAGCGTGACGGACGCATATTCCCGAAAATCGGCGGACAGGACGCCCTTGTCAATGATATAATCTCCGCGGTAAACTCGGCGTTTGAAAGCGGCGCGACCGCAGTTTACCCGTCCGCAGTCTTTGAGCGGTACCGCGAGCGGCTTACCGGAGAGCTCCACATTTACACGGAGGAAGCCCTTAACTCGCTGATTCTCGACAATTCCGGCGGAAGGCTCTGCCGTAAGCATTCCCACCTTGTCCTGAGAGGAAGGGAGGCAGACCCTACCGATGATATCCGGAGAATCATGCGGGAATCGCATTCCACGATGACCGTTGACGAAATACACAGTATCGCGTGGTACATACCGCTTGAAAAACTGAAGTACCTTCTGGCGCTGGAAAAGTCGTTCATCAGCGTTGCAGCGGGAACGTATTACTATGCGCCGAATTTCCCGATAAGCGCGGACGAAAAGAATATCCTTATTTCGGCGATCGGAAGTCAGATCGATTTTTCCGAGTACATCACCGATGTGGAACTTATGAATATCGTAAGCGAGAAATGCCCTAGCCTTGCCATAAATTCTGCGGAGCTTCCGCGCTGCGGCGTCCGCGACTGTCTCGGATATCTGCTAAGTGAACAGTTCGCGTTCAATGGTCCGGTAATAACCCGGGCAGGCTGCGAGATAAACCGCGCTGAGATATTCAGACGGTTCGCCGCCGAACATCAGCGGCTGACATATGACGAGCTTAAAGCATTCGCGGACGAAATGGAAACCATAATTTACTGGGACGCGGTGATGAGCGAAATGGTAAGGCTCAGCGAGAATGAGTTTATCCGCAGGGACGAGCTTTCGCCGGACGTTGCAGCCATCGACGGGTATCTTGACGGCGTTTGTCCGGGGGAATATATTCCACTGGGTGGGATAGACCTGTTTCTGTCGTTCCCGGGTATTGGTTATCAGTGGAACAGTTTCCTGCTGGAAAGCTATCTGAACAGCTTCAGCAAGCGGTTCCGGCTTGTCCACAACTGCTTTGCGAAAAAGGAGACCTGCGGCGCGATGGTGCGCGCTGAGTCGAAGATAACCGACTACGACGCGCTTATCACGGACGTACTGTCAAAGGCAGGCGGGGAATTCACGCAGAAAACCGCGCTTGACTACCTCGTGGAGAACGGCTACCAGGCAAAGCGAAGCTATAAGGGAATAGAAAACGTCCTGCGCAGGGTGGGCGGAAAGGCGCTTCAGAAACAATAGGTCACCAATAAAAACGAAGAGAGGATACACTGATGTATCAGTATATATGGGACGAGGATACCGGCGGACTGCTGCTGACAACGGAGCAGTCGAAATTCAGCAAGGAGCCGCGCCCCGTCTATTACCGGGAGCTCGACATACTCGGCTTCGACAGGTACTGGAATTACCCGAAGGACGACCACGCGCCGCTGATGTGGGCGGAGGCGAACAACTACATCTACCGCGGAAGAACGGTCGCCAGGACCAAGGGAGGTTCGCTCTACACGGCGCCGGAGCTTGTTATCCTTGAGGAGCCGGAGCCGGACGGCGGTGAACTCCGGTTCGTGGACGTTGACGCGATGACTGCGAAAAACGCGGAGATACTCGAAACGCTGGTGCAGGAAACTATCCAGAACGTATACAATACCTACGTGGCTTATAAGGATAAGGTGGACGTGTTCTACGTTGCGTTCAGCGGAGGAAAGGACAGCGTTGTCGCGCTGGATATCGTGCAGAGGGCGATACCGCATGATGAATTCCTGGTGCTGTTCGGCGACACCCAGATGGAGTTTTCCGATACGTATTCACTGGTGGAGAAGCAAAAGGTGATTTGCGAAAAGGAGGGCATAAAGTTTGTCGTATCCAAGTCGGAGCAGACCCCGGAATACACCTGGAACCAGTTCGGACCGCCTGCGCAGACGATAAGGTGGTGCTGCAGCGTACATAAAACATCGCCGCAGATACTGCTGCTCAGACAGATACTGTCGAAGCCGTCGTTCAGGGGAATGGCGTTCACTGGGATACGTGGAGATGAAAGCGTTTCGCGCGGTCAGTATGACGATGTGAGCTTCGGCGAAAAGCACAAGGGGCAGTACAGCTGTCATGCGATACTTCACTGGAGCTCGGCGGAGGTGTTCCTGTATATATTCGGGAATAAGCTTCAGCTGAACGAAACGTACAAAAAGGGGAACAGCAGGGCTGGCTGCCTTGTCTGTCCGATGGCGGCATATAAGAATTTCTTTTTCAAGGAGCAGTGCTACGGCGGCGACCCGGAGTCCCCGCTGTCCACCACCAGATATAATAATATCATATTAAACACGACTTCGAAGATATTTTCCACTCAGAAGGACGTAACGGAATTCATGGAAACCAGCGGCTGGAAAGCCCGCCGCAGTGGAAGAGAGTTGAATATAGCAGAGGAAAACTGCATTGAAAATACGGAGAACGGGATATTGACGGTAACGCTGGTAAAGGAACGCACCGACTGGCGCGAGTGGCTGAAAACGATGGGCGATATCATTGATATCTCTGACAACGCCATCGAGCTTATTTTCAATAAAAAAACCTACAGGATAAGCCGGAGGAGAGAGGGCGCGAAACAGATATTTTCCGTTGACCTCAGTTCGAACACCAAGGACGATATCCTGTTCGGCTCCGTGCTGAAAACCGTATTCAGAAAATCCGCGTACTGCATAGGCTGCCACGTCTGCGAGGCGAATTGCCCCAACGGGTATATCACCATGCAGGAGGGCAGAGTTTCAATAGACGACAGGTGCGTGAAATGTAGAAAATGTCACGATGTATTCCATGGTTGTCTGGTTGCTAATTCATTACGATTACCGAAAGGAGATAAAAAGATGGGCAGCATTGACAGATACGGCAACATAGGTATCGAGTACGACTGGGTGGTCGATTATTTCTCAAAGGGCGATAATTTCTGGGAGGACAACGGTCTTGGAATAAACAAGATCAAGAACATGAAGAGCTTCCTGTCCGACGCCGGAGCCACTGTCCCGAAGAAGAATACGA
This sequence comes from uncultured Oscillospiraceae bacterium, assembly GCA_934456315.1. Taxonomy (GTDB): domain Bacteria; phylum Bacillota; class Clostridia; order Oscillospirales; family Ruminococcaceae; genus CAG-115. Next base: position 25,220 of record CAKSHG010000003.1, read on the forward strand.
TGTCGCCGTTCGGCAAGAAGATAGCCGACATCGGTATCGGAACGGAAGCAGCATGGGGGCTGCTCGTTTCAAATCTCGTATATACTTCCGAGTTCAACTGGTGGGTCATGAACATAAAGCCCGGTCAGACTTACACCCCCACTCAGCTTGTAAGTATGCTCTCCGAGCAGGTAACGTCGGAGAATTCTCAGAAGCACATAGTTTCGGCGTACAAGAATATCTTTGCGTCCAACGAGATCCTCGGAAGAACCCTGGGACTCGGCGTGTGCACCCTTAAGGAGGGCAGCTCCAACAGGGTGCTACTGGATATACGCCGCGATTCCTGGCGTGAACCCGACCCGCGCGTTATCCTCTACTCCCTCTACAAATTCGCGGAGAAGTGCGGGACATATCAGTTCCGCCTGTCAACGCTGATGGACGATACGATAGAGCGCGACGGCATAAGCCCCACCCGTATCTTCGGGCTTGACCGCGATACAATGATATCCCTGCTGAACGGACTTACGGTGAACTACATCGGGTTCATCGACGCAAGCTTCACGCTCGGTCTGGAAACCATCACGCTGCGCAGCGAGAAAACGCCGGACGACGTTCTGGCGCTGTTCTGAGGGAGGTACATAACATGAGCGAAGAGAAGATGTACAAGGAATATTTCGCCATCGACCCGAAGTACTACGCGGCGGTAACGGCGGAGCTGATCAGGAAAGGCGAGGTCAGGTGGAACGCCTACTACCCGCACGAAACGTTCGTCCGGCTGCTTGAAAAGACTCACGACATGCTGTCCGGCAAGGACTCCCGCTCGCTGTGGGTGCAGGGCGCCTACGGTTCCGGTAAGTCCCACGCGGCGCTGACCGTGAAATCCCTGCTGGAAGCGAGCGACGACGAGATACGCGCGTACTTCAGGGAGAACGACCTCTGCGACGACCTCTGCCAGAAGCTCATCACCGACAAGAACGGCGGAAAGCTCATCACTATCCACCGTATCGGCTCTGCGTCCATTCGCAGCGACGACGACCTTATACTCGCCATTCAGGACAGCGTGACCGCCGCTCTCAAGGAGCACGGCATACAGAACAGGGGCGAAGCTTCGCTGAAAGACGCCGCGCTCAAATGGTTCAACGCAAGACCTGCGAACCGCACCTGGTTCAATGACCTCATTCATGACGACGAGTATCAGTGGGAGTTCGGCGGCAGACAGATAGACGAGATAATCTCCACGCTGGAGACCGGCGACGATGAGACCGTTTCAAAACTCATGCCGAGCATTCTGCGCGTCGCCAGGGACAACGGAATAACCGCGCTGCGCATGGATATCCCCGCAATGTGCGAGTGGATAAAGAGCGTTATCGAAAACAATGATATCTCCGCCGTGCTGTTCGTCTGGGACGAGTTCACGGAGTATTTCGAGCACAACGCCAACGCTGTCACAGGTTTTCAGACCATCGTTGAGCTGAGCCAGGCAGTGCCGTTCTATTTCCTTATTGTGACGCACGAGGTCGGTTCGTATTTCTCGAATCCCGCGACGCTGAACAAGCTGCTCAACCGCTTTGTCGGCGATAAGGCGATACGTATCGACATTCCCGAGAATATGGCGATGCGGCTGATGGCAAAGGCGCTCAAGACCAACCCCGACCCGGTACTGCTCCAGCAGTGGAACAATTACAAGGACGACATTAACAACAGCATTGACCTGCGGAATGCCAGAGCCGCCATTTTCCAGAGCATAAAGAACGACGAGAGAAATTACGGCAGCAAGATAAGACTGTCCGATGACGACCTTAAATCCGTGTTCCCGCTGCACCCATACGCCGCTATAATGCTCAAGAATATGTCAGTCGTATTCAGTTCCAACGCGAGAAGTATGTTCGATTTCATCATCAGCAACGACACCACCGAGGCTAAGGGCTTCAAGTGGTTCATCGAGAACTACGGCCCGACAACGCCCGACCATCTGCTGACCATCGACATGCTGTGGGACTACTTCACGGCAAAGGAGCAGAAGCTCAGCGACAAGGTGCGCACTATCCTTGATTCCTATCACCTTGTAAGGAAAGGCGCGCTGCTGCCAGAGCAGGACCGCGTATTTAAAACCGTCCTGCTGCTGGAGGCTGTGTCGCAGGTGGTTTCTAACGTTTCGCTGCTGCGGCCTACTTCGCAGAACATCGACCTTGCGTTCACCGAGACCGGTTGGCAGAAGGGCAAGGCGATGGCTATCGCAAAAGGTCTGTTCGAGCAGGGGATTCTGTTCGAGCGCTCCGTCGGCAACGGTCTGAAGGAATACACCGTAGCAAACAGCGGCGCCGGCGGCGCGGATATCGCAAAGCTGAAGAACGAGATACGCAGTAATCTGAAAACCACCGACCTCATCTCTGTCGCAGACCTGCTGTCCGCGGTGGCGCTGCCCGCTTCCATACACGAGCGGTATGTACTAGAGGGGGCGGCGCACAGCAACTTCCCGCAGGTGGTCTCCAGGGCGAACGGCAATGTACGCCGCAACCGATTCACCACTATCGTCGCGTTCTCCATGACCGACGAGGAATCCACATCTGTCAGAAGCTCCGTGCTGAAAGCGGTCACGGAGCCGCAAAACGAGCTGTTCTTCATCGAGAGCCTTGTCCCCATGGGCAAGGACCTTATCGACCAGTACGTCGAGAATATGGCGTTCAGCCAGAGCTATGTCCAGAGCGACAAGCAGCGCGCCCTCGGCTTTGAAGAAAAAGCAAGGAATAACCTTAAAGCATGGAAGCAGAATATAGCTTCCGGAGCGTTCATGCTTTATACGCCGGAGAACAGGAACGGCTTCCGCGCGGCTAACCTGGAAGCGCTGAAAGAGGAGCTGCTCAGGATCGACAGGCAGAAATACTTCTGCGGACCGGAGCAGTACAGTCTTATCGACAATATGTTCATGAAGGGTCCGCTGGCGCAGGGCGCGGAATGCGGTATAAAGCAGGAGCTGAGACAGACTTTCAATACTAACAGATTGTCCGCCGCCCTGGAAGGAGCGTGGCAGACCGACCGTTACTGGGAGGACTCCGCAAAAAAGAGCCTGTCCATCGTCAGAATAAAGCAGCGCATCATCGAACTCGTGAACGAGGGCTTTGAAAAGGGCGCGGGCAGGGTGAGCGTGCTTTCGCTGTTTGAGGCGCTGGAGGACGCTCCCTACGGCTTCATGCCGAACAACGTGTGCGCGTTTCTGATGGGCTTTGTGCTGAAGGAGTACGCCACCTACGATTACTTCTGGAGCAACGGCTCGAACAGCGAGGTCATGACCGTTGACAAGATGAAGACGATGATAGCCAACGCGCTCAATCAGCGCGCCGCGCAGTCCCCGAAGTACAAGGAGGAATACATCGTCGCTATGAGCCCGGAGATACGCTGTTTCCTCAACTGCACGAGCGCCGCGTTCCATATCCCGGCGGCTAACTGCGGCTCGGTGGAGAGCGCCCGCGACCAGATACGCATTAAGATGAAGGCGCTGACGTTCCCGATATGGTGCCTTAAATCAATTCTGTGTACCGTGAAGCCCGACAGCTCCGCAGACGATATCGCGGAGGTCATCGACGCATACTGCGGAATCGCGAACACGGCAAATTACAGCAAGGAAACTGAAAGCAGCCTCGCGGAGCAGATAGGCAGGCTGGTGAAGTCCGCGCCGGCGATAACGTCGGATTTAGAGCATCTGCTGACTAACGAGATGTGCCGCAACGGAATGATAGCCTATATCGACGAGTTCGATGGCGGTGTCCTCCGAAAGCTCGCCGAAGAAACAGGCGACAACGGAGCCTACATCGACCGCGTAAAGCAGAAGTTCAGCGCGGACGCGGCAAACTGGGTCTGGAGCAGGGAGACCGCAGACGAGCGTATCAAAGACGTTATCCTGGAATACAGGATAATCGCCGAGAGCAACAAGTCCCTGCCGAAGTGCATGAGCGTCCGCGACGTGGTGCTGGAGTGGGGCAAGCGCACAAACAACATCTGCATGCCGTTCGACGTGCTGAAGAAGCACGCGGGGGATATGACAGACTTCCTCCGGCAGCTGTATTATATCAAGCAGAGCGGTCAGCTGCAGGAGCAGTACAAGCAGGAATTCTACGATGAGCTGACCGCCCGCCGTGAGGATTTCGACCGGTTCTACAAGGACCAGCTCCCGATGTTCAGAAAGGCGGCGTCAAGCTTTATTTCCGAGCTGAGCGACCAGGAGATCGCGGAGTTCCGCTCGGATATCCCGTCCGGGCAGTTCACGAAATCCAGCACAGAGTACTACCAGTTCATCGAAAAGGAAGTCGAGGATTTCCGCAAGAAGCAGAAGAAGTCCAGGCTCTCCGACCTGTGGAAATCCAAAACCGGAACCAGGGATCCTGCGGACTGGTCGGCGCGCTACGAAACGCCGATACTCTGTATGTTCAGCGACACCGAGCGCCCCGACGCTCGGACGGCGTTCTCCGTGATGACGGCGTTTTCCGCGCCGGACGCCGATATAATAAAGGCAATCGAGTACCTTGAAAACGCGGATTTCTACGACCGCCTTGCCGACCCCGCCGAGCGCGACCGCTGCTTCAAGGAGCGCGTCATCGGGGAGTACGGCGTTATGCTGGACGATGTGGACGCCGTACGCCGGGAACTGAGCGCCGGCGTTATGGAGAAGCCGTACAACTGGCTGGATAATTCTGCGGTGAAGAACCGCCTGCGGGCGCTTGCGGACAAGAAGTACAAGACCACGGGCTATCAGCGTGCGCAGAGCGTCATCGACCAGCTCGACCCGGCGGAGCTGCGCCGTTATCTCAGCGACCTTATTTCCGACAACCTGACCGTCGGAATGGAGATACTCAAAAACGACAGCAACAAGTAAGGTGGTGTGAACGATGATCTGCAACGACGTCAGCGAATGCTTTGAGCAGATAAGCGCATATTTCAGCGGGGACTGCACGGGATTTTTCCTGCTTGTGGATACGGAGGATCACGACACGTTCCAGAAGGTACTCCAGCGCCTGCAGGCGGACGGGAGCAAGAAGTGCGTGTATGTTTCGGAACACTGCTCCCGGAACGGGCTGCCGGACGTTGACAGCGCCGTAAGGGCGGTCTGCGGGGATGGCGACTCTGTGCTCGTGGGAGTATCCCAGGCGCTCATGCTGCAAAGCGGCGAGGCTCTGGACAGGGCGCTCGACGATTTGCTGAGCCGCCCGGTCAGCGGTCATTGCGTGGTGCTGCTCGACCACTGCCGGCAGGTATTGCAGAAGTACCTTCACCGGGATATCCGGCTGAAAAACCGGGTGGTGCTGGCAGAGGAAAATTCCTCTCCGCTGCCGAAGATACGCCTGGTGAAGAGCGCTGAACTCTGCGTGGGAGCCGAGCCGCTGAACGGCATTCCCGGTCTGCTGGGCTATCTTGAAAAGATGTCATGCGCCGACCTGGAGCGGCAGCCTGTCCTGACCGTCCTGTGCGGACTGAACCCCGGGCTGTTCAGCCGTGCGGCGTACTATGTCAGCGCCGCGGACGGTATCTACGAAACGCTCTGCGCGAAGTACTCCGACGTCGCCGGGGGTACCCAAAAATGCAATGGCACCGACGAGCAGTGGAGCTTCCTCGCGGGGGAGCTTGGCAGGTGCGGCAGCCTTTCGGCGGTGGTCTGCGCGCATTTCGGCGCGGCGACTAACCTGTCGGCGCATATCCGCGACGTCTGGGACGGAGGCAGCAGTATGGAAAAGTGGCTGCTGTGGCTGGCGCTTAGCGTGTTCGGAGAGCGCAGCAACAGCTACCTTACCCTCGTGCTGAGGGACTGTCCGGACATGGAGCGGTTCACCGAACGCGCGTATCTCTGCCTTGCCGGTGTGGACGTAACTCACCCGGACTTCCGGAAAATGCGAGTCGAGCGCAGGCGGCTGCTGTCGCAGCTCCCGGAGGAGCTTCCGCTTGTGACAAGGTTCTGCGACAAGGTGGGCGTTCATGAGAAGAACGCGGTGTTCTACCTTTCCGACGGCAGCGATACGGAGCGCTATGAGTTCCTGCGGTGCCTGAGCATATACGACTACTCGCCGGAGGAGCTCGAAAGAGCCGTAGACGGCTTCTCGAAGCCGCTTGCGCTTTATATGCGGGAATTCGCGTTCGACGCTGCGAACACGAAGCTTGCGGAATCCGACAGCGAACTGCGGCAGGAGCTCACCGCGTATTTCAGCGAATACAAGCGGCAGAAGCTCACCAACAGGATTCACGGCGGATTCGTTGAAAAGGTGGAGGAATACGCGTCGCAGCGCCCCTACAACAAGCTGAAAGCCCGCAGCAAGATAGTGTCGCAGATGGACAGGAGCGGCGCGCAGCTGTTCTTTTTCGACGCGCTCGGGGTGGAGTACCTTGCGTTCATTCGCGCTAAGTGCGAGGAATACGGGCTGCTCTGCGAAATTGAGATAGGCAGGTGCGAGCTGCCGTCCATTACGGTGAAGAACAAGGAGTTCCTGCAATATTTCCCGGAAAACGCCTGCCACAAGATAGACGCGCTTGACGAGATGAAACACCACAGCACGGTCTACGACTACGAGAAGTGCCGGCTCCCGCTGCACCTTTTCGGGGAGCTTGAGGTCATCGACGAGGAGCTGCGCCGCATACGGTCGATGTTAGTGCAGAACGACGCGATGAAAAAGGCTGTCATCGTGTCCGACCACGGCGCGAGCAGACTTGCAGTATGTTACGGGCACGAGTCCCCGGCGAACATTCAGCTTGACGAGGACGGTCAGCACAGCGGCAGGTGCTGCCCCGCGGATTCCGACCCGTATATACCGTTTGCCGCGTATGAGGACGGCTACGCCGTGCTTGCGAATTACGAGCGGTTCCGTGGCGGCAGGAGGGCGAACGTCGAGGCGCACGGCGGCGCGAGCCTTGAGGAGGTGCTGGTGCCGGTCGTCACGCTCACAAGGCGCCCGGAGAACGTGGAATTCTGCTTCACCGAGCAGGTGATAACGCTTGTTCCGAGGGAAGTTCCCCAGCTCACGCTGTACGCGAACGTCCCCATGACAAGACCGCGGCTGCTCATCGACGGGGAGTTCATCGACGGCGAGCTTGTCGCCGACAGCAGGCACGCGAAATTCCTGCTGCCGAAAATAAAGCGCCGCGGAGAGTACTTTGCGGAGGTCTACGACGGCGATGTCAGCAGGGGCGTAAGGCTGGCGTTCACGGCGCAGAAGAACACCAGGGAGGTCGACCTGTTTGGTTTCGGAGGTAAGAAATGAGCGAATACAACACTGAACAGTTTGCGGAGAGATTAAAGGAGCAGTTCGATGAGATGGTGGTCTTCAAGGACCTCAAGAAGAGCAACTTCATTTCCTCGTTCAAGCTTCCGTCGTTCATGCGGGACTGGGTGATCAAGCGCTTCCAGGACGACGACGGAAACATAGACGCGGAGGGCGCCGCCGAATTCATCAGGGAGTTCATTCCGAAGAAAGAGGACTGGAAGTCCATCATGAACCGCGTCGTCAGCTACCAGGAGCAGGTGAGATTCCTCGCGAAGATAAGTGTGAACATCGACATCAGGACCCAGGCGCTGTCGTTCGCGCTGCCGGATTTCGGGCTGTCGTTCCGGGATACGGTCATTCCCCGGGAGGTGTGGGAGAATTGCAGCGACGCGCTTCTCAAAGCCGAGGAGAACTGGGGCATCGTCGAGCTTGGCTACCAGTTCCCCGAAACGGACAGCGGCGCCGGGAAGATAAAGCTTACGGGGTTCCAGGATTTCTGCCCCTACGTCGTTGACCTTGACGAGTTCAGATACGCCCGGGAGGAGTTCAGCCTTGACGAGTGGACAGACATAGTTCTCGGCGCGATAGACTACAACCCCGACGGGTACGAAACGCCGCAGCAGAAGCTCGCCATGATAACCCGCCTGCTTCCGTTCGTGGAGAAGCGGCTGAACATGATAGAGCTTGCCCCAAAGGGCACCGGAAAGAGCTACCTTTTCGGCTCCGTCAGCCGGTTCGGCTGGCTGTCCTCGGGAGGTACGATGTCCCGCGCGAGAATGTTCTACGATATCTCCAGGCGGCAGGAGGGACTGGTTTTCGGTCACGATTACGTCGCGCTGGACGAGGTGCAGACCATAAATTTCACGGATATCGACGAAATGCGCGGCGCCCTCAAGGGCTATATGGAGAACGGAAAGTACACCGTCGGCAGCCACGAGGGCATGGCGGATTCCGGCATAATCCTGCTGGGAAATATTCCGGCAAGCTCGATGAACGAGTATCTCAACATGTTCAAGGACCTGCCGCACGTTTTCCATGAAAGCGCGCTGGTGGACAGATTCCACGGCTTCCTCAAGGGCTGGGAGCTTCCGCGAATGAACGACGACCTTAAAATTTGCGGCTGGGCGCTCAATTCCGAGTACTTCTCGACGATAATGCATGTGCTGCGGGACGACCCCAGCTACCGCGCGGTCGTTGACGCGCTGGTGGACCTTCCGGAGCGCGCCGACACCCGCGACACCGAGGCGGTCAAGCGTATCTGCACGGCGTACCTCAAGCTGCTGTTCCCGAACGTGCAGCGCCCCGGCGACATCACAAAACAGCAGTTCAAGACCTACTGCCTTGCGCCGGCGATGGAAATGCGCTCAATAATCAAGATACAGCTCGGTCTGCTCGACCCTGACGAATTCGGCGGCAAGAGCATTCCGGCGTTCGGAGTAAAGGACGTTGAGCAATGAAGTGCGTAAGCTGCGGCAAAGAGCCGCTTTCAAAGAACGAAACAGGTATCTGCAAGAAGCTGCTTGGCGAGCATACGACTGAATTCTACTGCCTTGACTGCCTTGCGGAGTACCTTGAGGTCACGCCGCAGGATATCCTGGACAAGATTGAGGAGTTCCGGGGCGAGGGCTGCAAGCTGTTCGATTAGGAGGGATTTACATGATATACGCGGATAACGCGGCGACTACCGCGCTCGCACCGGAGGCGTTAGAAGCGATGAAGCCGTACCTGCTGACGGAGTACGGCAACGCGTCGCAGCCGTATTCCTTTTCCCGGAGCGCCAGGGCGGCTCTGGCGAAGGCGCGGCAGGACATCGCGGAATGCATAAACGCAGAGCCGTCCGAGATCTGTTTCACATCCGGCGGCACGGAGAGCGACAACTGGGCGATAAAGTGCCTTGCTTCCGACCGCAGGGCGCTGCTGACCTCCATGACCGAGCATAAGGCGGTGCTGAGAAGCTGCGCGGCGATGGAGCGCAGGGGGTATCCTGCGGCGTATCTCCCGGTGGACCGCAGCGGAATAGTGCTTCCGGAAACGCTGGAGCGCTTCATCAGCGACAGCGCCCTGCTAGTCTCGGTCATGACGGCGAACAACGAAACAGGAACGATACAGCCGATCGCGGAGCTTTGCAGGATAGCGCACGCGCACGGAGCGCTGTTCCACACGGACGCGGTGCAGGCGCTGGGGCATATCCCGGTGGACGTAAAGTCGCTCGTCGTGGATATGCTGTCCGGCTCGGCGCATAAGTTCGGCGGTCCGAAGGGCGCGGGATTCCTGTATGTAAGGAACGGAACGCCGCTTACACCCTATGCCGACGGCGGCGCGCAGGAACACGGACTCCGCGCCGGTACGGAGAACGTCGCGGCTGCCGTGGGAATGGCGGCGGCGCTGAAAAAGAGCTGCGCGGCTATGCCGGAAACCGCGGAGAAACTCCGGCGCATGGAGCGCGACCTGCTCGCTGAATTATGCGGTGTTGACTTCATCAGAAACGGCGCTCCGGACGGCATTCCGGGGAACATGAGCCTGTCGTTCCGGGGAGCGGAGGGCGAAATGCTGCTCCACCGTCTGGATTTGATGGGGATATGCGTGTCTACCGGCTCGGCGTGCGATTCCGCGCGGACGCAGATATCCCATGTCCTTGACGCGATGGGAGTCCCGGAGGAGTACGCTACCGGGACGATACGGGTATCGTTCGGCGCAGGCAACTCCCCGGAGGACGGTAAGCTTGTCGGGCAGGCGATACGGAAAATAATAGAGGAACCTCTAAAAACCGGTTTGAAAAGGGAAAATGGGTAGAGTGCGCCGAATGCGATGAAAGCCGACGAAGTAAGGC
>CAKSHG010000004.1 GCA_934456315.1 uncultured Oscillospiraceae bacterium
AACATGGTTATGCTCGGCCCGCCGGCTGAAATGGACCGATTCAGGGCGCAGCAGCCATACATGGGAACAATGCCCCCCATAGAGCTGAAAGAACCTCCGGCAGTGCCGGAGAGCGCCGCCGCAGTCACACGGACTGTGACGAATAACAGAGCCGCAACGGTGCGCACCGTCATAGACAGCGGCATAGACGGGCTGACCCGGGACGAAATATCCAGGCTCGCCGACAGGGTCTATGAGCGTATCGAAACCAGACTGACCCGCGAACGGCGCAGAATGGGGCTGTAAACAGCCTGCGAAAGGTAGTGAACTAAGTGGTAGGACCAGTCAAGGCAAAATTCAAGGTGCTGGACGGCGCAAACAAGCTGCTGAATGTGAGCGCTGTAGTCGGCGGAGCGGGTATCCCCTGCATATTCAACCCGACGGATTTCACGATACAGCGGAACGTTAACTACGCGCAGCACAGGATCCCCGGCAGGGACAGACCGCTGCTGCAATTCGTCAGCGGCGACGCGGAAACGATGAGCTTCAGCCTGCTGTTCGACACCTACAGCGCCGGGGAAGCTTCAAACCAGCCGCTGACGGCGCTTTCCGCGGCAGCGCCCGACCTGCTGAAGCAGGACGTCAGGACGTACACCGAGCCGCTGATGAAGCTCACCACGGTGAATTCCGATACCCATGCGCCGAGCCTTGTGGAGTTCGTGTGGGGTTCGATAAGCTTCAAGGGCTATGTGATGTCGATATCGCAGCGGTTCACGATGTTCGCTTTTGACGGGAAGCCGGTGCGGGCAGTGGTGGATATCCAGCTGATATCCGACAAAAAGGACAACAACGTCCGCAACTCTCCCGACAGGACCAAGGCGCGGACGATATCCGACGGCGACAGGCTATACGCCTTTGCCTATGCGGAATACGGCGACTGCGGCGAGTGGCGCAGGATAGCCAGGGCGAACGATATAGACGACCCGCGCCGCCTGGATTCCGGCACGGATATCGTTATCCCGCCGATACTCTGATGACGCGCTGAATTTACGCTGAAATGAAAGGGGACTGCGACATGGATCTGAAAAATGAAGAGCTTCTGCTGCCGCAGTGCCGCGTATTCGTTGACGGAAAACAGATAAAGGCGTCGGAGGAAATGATAGAATCCGTGACGGTGCAGCTTACCGCCTCCCAGGCGTCGAACAGCTGCGAGGTGGTGATATTCTGCGACCACGACCACAGTCGCAGCACCGTCGGGAATATCATCTCCAGGGCGGCGGCAGGGAAAAAAATCAGGGTCGAGATGGGATACAAGCTCACCAGGACGGTGTTCATGGGGTATATCAACTCGTCGGGGGTGAGCTTCGGCGGGGACGGCGTGACGCTCTCGCTGTCCTGCCTGGACGCCCGGGGACTTCTGATGGGGAACACCTCCCGCGAGGGGTTCGAAAACAAGAGCGTCAGCCAGATAGTCAGCGAGCTGCTGGAGCCGGTGAAAAGCTACACCGACGGCGTCGTCGTATCGGTGCCGGGTACGGCGGATAAGGAGTACCCGATATTCAGCCACGATATGGACGATTATCAGTTCATCTGCATGCTCGCGAAACTAAGCGGCTGCACGTTCTACATGTCGGGAACTAAGCTGAAATTCGTTAAGGATATCTACTCCTCCGCGACGGTCCAGCAGCGCTACACCTGGGGAAAGAACATGATAAGCTTCGACCGCACCGTCGAGCTTTCCGGGCAGCTTGGAAAGGTACGGGTGTACGGCACTGTCCCGGAAACGCTGGAGGATTTCAGCGCGGAGGCGTCGCCGCTGGGCGGGTCGGGAAAAAGCGGAGCGGCGCTCTGCTCCCCGATACGCAAAAAGGTGATGGAGAAAGTCAGCAAGACGGTCAAGAATCAGCAGGAAGCGCGCACCTACGCGGAATCCCTCATGCGGGAAGCCTGCCTGAAGCTCTGCACCGGAAGCGCCGTAGTCCCCGGAAACGAGGCGATAGCGCCCGGCACGAAGATAAAATTCGGCGGGCTTGACCCCAGGCTCAACGATACCTATTACATCACGGGAGTAACCCACACATTCAATTCGGGCGGATTTCTTACGAGGATAGATTTCTGCTCCCCGACAGACTGACGGAGGTGAGCGCATGCAGGGAATGGCGGAGATGTTTTCCGGCGGCGGACAGGAGAAATGCAGCGGCATTTCCCTCGCAGAGGTGACGTCCATAAAGGACCCGAAGAACCACGGCAGGGTCAGGTGCAGGTACCTCACCGCCGACAGGGACCTGGGCGAAACCGGCTGGATATACTGCCTGACGCCGTTCGGCGGGAAGGAATACGGCAGCTTTTTCCACCCGGGAGTGGGCGATATAGTGGCGCTCGCCTACGAGGACGGCGACATTCACCGGCCGTTCGTGATAGGAAGCCTGTGGGCGAAGAAGAACACCCCTCCGGTGCCGATGACCGACGGAAAGAACGAGAAATTCAAGCTGATAACGCCGAACAGGAGCTTCGTGGAATTCAGCGACGTCCCCAAAAAGGAGCACATCACGGTGTCCACCCCCAAGGGGCATAAGCTGGAGCTTGACGACGAAAACGACCTGATATCGGTGTCGGACGGGAAGAACAAGCTGGATATCAGCGGAAAGAGCGGCGCGGTGGAGCTTACCTGCGAGAAGAAGCTCACGATAAAGGTGGGCAGCGGCGTGACGATAACCTGCGACGGAAATTCCGGCGCGGTGACGATAAAGACCAATTCGAAGATAGAGCTGAATTCCGCGAAGATAGGCGCAAAGGCGAGCGGCGAAGCAAGCCTGGAGGGCAGCGGCTCGGTAACGGTCAAGAGCAGCGGAATAATGACGATAAAGGGCTCGATGACCAAGATAAACTGACGGGAGGGAACACGGCATGGCAGACAACAAGGGGTTCATGGGCAGGGGATTCAGCTTCCCGTTCAGGGTAGACTCGGCTACGAACCGGATAGCCATGAGCAGCGCCGGGCAGGACGTCGAGGAGGCGGTCCGCCTTATCCTGCGCACCAACCTTGGCGAGCGCGTGATGCTCCCGGAGTTCGGTACTGCGGCAGGGGAGTTCCTGTTTTCCGACAGCCGCGCGGAGCGTATCGCGGCGCTGGAGGAGAGCGTCCGCGAAGCGCTGGAGCAGTGGGAGCCGCGCATAATGGACGTCGACGTCCAGGCGGCGCCGGGCGGCAGCGGCGGCGTGCTTGAGCTGAACATAAGGTACACCCTGCGTGCGACCAACAACCAGTTCAACATGGTCTACCCATTCTACATGATGGAGGGCGAGGGCAGATGAACACACCGAAACTTGACGGCAGGACCGCCGCAGATATTCTTGCCCTCATCGGCAGGAAAAGCGGCTCCTACACGCCGGAGTGGCGCTTCGACCCGGAAAATCCCGACGGCGGAACGGCGCTCGCGACGCTGTTCGCGGAGATGTTCTCCGGAACGGTCGACCGGCTGGACAGATTCCCGGACAAATGCAGCCTGGAGTTCCTGAATCTGATGGGAGTCGGGGCAAAGCCGGTTTCCCCTGCGGTCGGGACTGCGGCGGCGCGTATCGCGGAGGGCGCAGACGAGCGGGTCTACATAAAAAAGGGCACGCAGCTTTTTACCGACCAGGGCGAAAACCGCATAGTATTTGAAACCACCGGAGGTTTTTTCGCTGTTCCTGCTAAGCTGACGGACATTTTCATGACCTCCCCGCAGGAGGACGTCATAACCCGCACGCGGCTTCCGGAGGAGCTTCCGGTAAGGCTGTTCCGCCCGGCGGCGGAAAGGAACCTCGAAAGGCACTGCTTTACGCTTGCGTGCGAAAGCGTGCTGCGGCTGGAGGGCGCCGCAGAGATATCGGTAAGGCTCGGCGGAGTGTCCGGGCTGCGCGATATCGCATACCAGGATATGCTGTGCGGCGAAAACGTCCGCTGGACGATGCCAGGCGAGAGCGGGACGATACTGCTTGAAGCGGCTCCCGGAAACGGCTGCGTTACACTGACTAAGCCGGAGGGCAGGGCGGTCCCCACCGACGAAAACGGCGTGCGCGACGACGAAAACGGCAGGTTCCGCATATTCTGCGAAATGAAGCGCGGCAATGGAATGCCGGCGCTCGCAGCGGATATCATTGAGCTTAGCTGCTGCAGCTCCGATGACCCGGAGCTGCTTTGCGGGCGCGTTCCGGAGCGCGTGTTCTCGAACGACACCGAGCTTCCGCAGACGGAGTGCGGCTACGTTTTCGGCAGGGAGCCGAACGCCTACGACGCGCTGTACATCGCGAGCGGCGAGGTTTTCAGCAAGGCGGGCGCGCAGGTAACGATGGATATTTCAGTAGGGACGGTCGTCGCGCAGAACGGTGACATTCAGTCCGAGCCGCAGTTCGACCAGAAGCTTGTTGTAGACAAGGGCGACCTGCGCGTGAACACCCCGGACGACGTGTACATCTCCGATATCGTCTGGGAATACTGGAACGGAGTCGGCTGGGCAAGGCTGGAGGTCAGCGGGGACGTGAATCCGTTCTCGTGCAGCGGCGCGGACGGCAGGCGGCGGGTCAGCTTCACCTGTCCGGCGGATTTTGCGCCGTCCGTACAGAACGCGTACAGCGGGCTGTGGCTCCGGGCAAGGATTCGCGAGGTGCACAACCGTTTCAGCATGAATGCGCGGTGGCTGCTTCCGCTTGTCAGGTCTGTCGGGCTGCGGTTCGACTATGGAGCTGCTGCGGTTCCTGCCGACGTTGTGACGACGCTGAATTCCTGCCGGTCGGCACGATACGAGATGAGCGGCACCCGCACGCGCATGGAGCTGTTTTCCACCATGCCCGACAGCGCAAGAACGGTGTATTTCCGGTTCGATAAGCCCCCCGCGGGGCTTCCGGTAAACCTGTATCTGGGCTTCGACGGAGAAACCGACGATGAGCTGCCGCTGAAGTTCTTCTGCTATTCCGGAGGGCAGTCCGGAGCCTGGCACGAGCTAAGGTCTGCGGACTGCACCCGTGGATTCAGCTCCGGCGGGGTAATATCGCTGTACGCCCCGGACGACTTCGTGCAGATGGAGCTTTTCGGCGTGGAAGGCTACTGGATAAAGGCAGAAGAGCCGTTCGGCGCGGACGGCTCCGGACCCGTCCCGGTTCTGGCGCAGGTGGAGATGAACGCCGTCGGAATCGTCCAGCAGACCACCGTCAGCGGCGAACGCCGCACGGCGCGAGCCGGAGTAAGGGATCAGCGGATAGTCCTGTCGAACCGTCCGGTGACAAGCTGCGAAGTGTGGGTGAATGAGCTGGGCGAAACTCCTGTGAGCGAGCTTCAGGAGCTGTTCCGCAGCGAACCCTCCCGGGTGCGGGTCATCGACGGCAGCGACGGGCTCCCCGCCGAGTGGTGGGTTAAGTGGAGCGCCGTGGAGAATCTCGCGGAATGCGGCGCTGACGACCGCTGCTTTGAGCTTGACAGCTCCGCCGGGACGATCGCATTCGGCGACGGAGTCAGCGGCAGGATCCCGGCGTATTCCGGCGACGCCGAGGTCAGCGTTGATTACTCCTGGGGCGGCGGCACAGCCGGGAACCTCCCGGCGGGAGCCCTGGACGGACTGATGACCGGGATCCCGTTCATAGAGAGCATGACGAACATCACTCCGACCTGCGGCGGAAGCGAGCCGCAGAAGCTGGAGGTGCTGCGAAAGACCGGAGCGCAGCGTATCCGTCACGGCGGACGCGCCGTGACCGCGCAGGATCACGAAAACCTTATCCTGGAGGAGTTCTCCGAGGTCGCCGAGGTGCGCTGCTTCCCGGGAATGAACCGCCGCGGGGAGCGCGAAAGCGGCTGTGTAACCCTGGTGGTGAAGCCGGCGAGCATGGGGACGTTCTCCTACGCAGCCGACCTGTGCCGGAGGATAAACGCGTATTTAAGCGGCAGGAGCTGTTTCGGACCAGCCTCCGGCGGCAGGCTGGCGGTAGTCCCGGCAAAACTGCTGAAAATAAGCGCGGAGATATCCGTCGTGATAAATGACATCGGGCTTGCGGCGCAGACCGAACGGGAGGTCAGCGAAACGCTGCGCCGCCTGACCGACCAGAATACGGCGCAGATCGGCGTTATCCCCTGCGAAATCGACGTCTACGCGGCTCTGAAGCGTATCGGGAACGTAGCCTACGCGACCAGGGTGCTGCTCACCGGGGAGTACTCCGAAAACGGCACGCTGCGCGCGGTGCCGCTTGACCGTCCGCCGGAATACGGATATTTTCTGCCAACGCAGGGCGGCTGCACCGTCAGGATAGACGGCGCGGCGGGAATTTAAGCCGCAAAACCACTTGAGAGGAGCTGTACGCAATGATAAGTCTGCCAGAGCTTGACGACCAGAATTACGCCGAAATAGTCGAGGCAGCGAAACGGCGTATTCCGGTGATTTTTCCGGAGTGGACCGATTTCAACGAGCACGACCCCGGCATAACCATCATCGAGCTTTTCGCATGGCTCAAGGAGATGCAGCAGTACACCCTCGACCGCATTCCGGAGCGCACCCGCGAAGCCATGCTCATGCTGGCGGGGACGGAACCGCGCGGCGCGGCTCCGGCAGCGGCGAAGCTGATACCGTCAGACCCGCCGGAATACCTCCCGGTCGGGAGTGCGGCGGTTTCCGCAGACGGCACGGAATTCCAGCTGACGGAGCCGTTCCGGCGGCAGTCCGCGCAGATATGCGGGATATACATGCAGAATCCCGGCGGGTTCGTTGACGTGACCGGGCTTTCCGGCGAGCGAGGAGCGGTGTTCTATCCGTTCGGCGCGGAGCTGGAGTGCGGCGGCAGGTACCTGCTGATAAAGCTGACCGGACCGCAGGAGGAGCTGTCGCTCGATTTCCTGACAGCCGACCGCTGCGCAGTGGCGCGGAATCCATACCAGGACGAGAGCGGCGCTCCCCGGGATATCCTGTGGGAGTACTCCACCCCGTCGGGATTCGTTCCCTGCGCGGTGAAAAGCGACCTTACGCACGGAATGTCGTTCCCGGGGAGGCTGACGCTGACCTGCGGCGCCGATATGGGCGCGTGTTCGCAGGGGGTTCCGGAAAACGGCGTGTGGATAAGGGCCGGGGTAGTCCGCAGCGGCTGCGAGGATATGCCGCTGCTTGCCGGGATATACACCAACGCGGTCACCCTCACGCAAAAGACCCGTGGCTGCGCGTGCGCCGAGCTGACCGCCTCCGGCGGTTCTGCTGAAACCGACGACCTGCTTGCGGCGCAGGGGGAGCATGTGCTCATGCTCCGCGACGAGCACGGCTGGTACGACGTTCCGGAGCCGGAGTTCACTGTCGACGGCAGCCGCGTGAGGTTCACCTTTCCGCAGTACCACGTTGCGGAGGACGGCGCCGCAAACGTGAGGATAGTAAGCTATACGGGCGCATTCGCCGGGAAAATGAGCTTTTCCTCGGACGGACTTCCCGGGCAGGAATTCCCGTTCGACCCGGACGGCACGGTGCTGACCGGAGAATTCCGCATAATGGTGCGGGACAGGGACGACAGCGAGTTCCCGCGCTGGCGGGAGTACTCCTGCATAGACGACCTGGCGCTTGCCGGGGAGTACGACCGGGTGTTCAGCTACGACCAGCAGAGCCGGAGGATAGCTTTCGGCGACAATGAGCACGGCGAGGCTCCTCCGGTCGGCATGGACAATATCCTGATAATTTCCTGCGGGCTGACCAGGGGAGCCGCCGGGAATCTCTCCGCCGGGAATCTGCGCTGCATAAAAGCCGCGGGTGTTTCCTGCGAATGCAGCCAGCCGGAGCGCTGCGCGGGCGGCCGTGACCGGGAGAGCTTCCCGGAGCTGCTGCGGAGGTTCCGCGCGGAGCTTGCGGACTGCGGCAGGGCGGTGTCCGGCGAGGATTACAGGCGGCTCGCGCTGCGGACTCCGGGGCTGCGTATCGCGGACGTCAGGGCGATACCGTCGTTCGACCCGGAGGACGAGTACGCGCCGCCGGAAAAGCTCGCGAATACCGTGACCCTGGTGGTGCTGCCCTACAGCCGCAGCAGGTTCCCGGAGCCAGACGGGCAATTCCTGGACGCGGTAAGGCGTCACATGGAGCAGTGCCGGCTGCTGACGGTCGACCTGCGCGTCGCCGCCCCGGTGTACGTCCGCGTGGATATTTCCGCCGAGCTGGTGTGCACCTCCCGGGAGGTCGATAAGGTGCTGCAGACCGCGAAGCAGAAGCTGGGCGAGATGTTCAGCGTTTACGGTCCCGACGGCAGGAGCCGTTTCGGCGGTCCGGTAAGGGAATCCGCAGTAACAGCGGGGCTGTGCAGCGTGGAGGGAGTGCTTGCGGTGAAGTACCTGCGACTGGGCGCGGACCGTCCGGATTGCGTGCGCAGCTCCGCCGGGATAACCATTCCGCCGCACGCGATACCCTGCCTTGGCAGGGTGGAGCTGACTCCGTCGGGGAACTGACGCGAAAGTGAGGGAGCACCAGATTGAATAAATCAAGAACATACATAACGCTGAACCGCCCCTCCGAGTGGCAGCGCTGCCTGCTTGCCGGAATGGAGGCAAGCGCCGGGAGCGTGGTATCGTCGGGAGCGGCGGGCTGTACGATGATAACCGGCTCGCAGGATTCCACCGAGCACGGCTTCCTGTGGAGGAGCCTTGAGATATCGGCGAAAACCGGCGAAAACTCGATAATGCGCGTCAGCGCCTACGCCGCGGATTCCACGATAGTAAGCTCCGGCGGGCGCACGTTCGAGCTTGACAGCCTGCTGCGCGACCCGACAGTGAGCGCAGAGGAGCGGCTGGAGCTGCTCGGCGGTCTTTTCAGACCGCTGTTCACCAACTGCGCCGACGGACTGGTGAACATGCGCGGCAGGTACATCTGGATACGCCTGGATATAATGCCGCTGGACGGTCAGCCGGTGAGCGTAGATAAAATAAAACTGCTTCTGAAAAGCGAAAGCATGATGGACTATCTTCCGGAGGTCTACCGCACGTCCGACGGCGAAAACGGCTTCATGTCGCGGTTCATGTCGATATTCGACAGCATATTCTTCGATATGGACAGCCGTATCCTGCAGGCGAGAAGTTCGCTGGACTACCGCGTTGCGCAGGGAGAAATGCTGCGCTATCTCGCGGGGTGGGTGACCGACGAGGACCCCGCGTACCTCGGCGACGAGGAGCTTCGCCGCAGGATACGCAGCGCCGCTGCGGAGTACCGCCTGACCGGCACGCGCCGGGGGCTTTCCGAGTGGATAGAGGGGGAATACGGCGTGAAGCCGAACATAATCGAGTATTTCAGCGTCCGCAGGCTTGCCGCCGAGGGAAAGGACCGGGAGGTCTACCGGCGGCTTTTCGGAAACGACCCGTACAAATTCTTCCTGCTGCTGCCGGAAAAGACCTTTGCGGACACCCGCGAGGCGAACCTTTTCACGGAGCGGCTGAAAAGGAGGATACCCGCCTGCACCGAGGCGGAGGTAGTGATACTGAAGCGTAACGTGATACTTGAGGACCACACATACCTCGGCGTGAACTCGGTGATAAGCGGCTGTGCCTGCGCGGAAACTGACTCGGGCAGGATAGCCGGGGATATTATACTAGGAGGAAGCAACGATGAATAACAGCAATTTCTTCCCGCTTGAGAGAAACCGGTATTTTTACGGGAAAATGCTCACGGCGCGGGATTTCGAAACCGAGCAGCGGTATTTCAACAACAAGCGCAGGCTGCTTAACAGGACGCTTTTCGGCGCCGGAGTGGTCTGCGGTCTTGGGGTCTGCCGCAACGACGATGTTTCCTTCTCGTTGGAAACCGGGCTGGCACTGGATTACATGGGGCGCGAGATATGCGTCAGCGCTCCGGTGATACGCAAGCTGCGCATGGTCGAGGGCTGCGAGAGCCTTGAGAAGTCCGACCGCGCCTACCTCTGCCTGCAATACGCCCAGGAGGAGCGCGAGCCTGTCAACAACATCGGCGCCGCAGACAGCGGGAGCGAGCAGTTCAACAAAATAGGCGAGGGCTACAGGCTGTATCTTTCCACCGATGAGCCGGACCTTTCCGAGATATACGGCGGCGCGGGGGTTAACAGCGTTTCCGTGGTGTACAGCTCCCACGGGCTGCGGATTGTGCGCGTGGTCCCGAAGCTGGCGGTTTCCGGGGACGAACTGACGGTGCGCTTCATCGTGATAAAGGGCGCAGACGCTCCGCAGGTGTCGTTCGCTTACTCGTTCAGCGCGGATTACTTCCGCTCCGGCGGGGAGGAGGCTTCGCGGCTTAGCTTCACCGAGGATCCCTCCCTCGGCGAGGACGTTTTCAATGTGGATTTCACACTGCACTGCGCTGAGGCGGCGGAGCTGTCAGTGCCGCTTCATAAGGACAGCGCGGAGCTTTCCGTGCAGATGGGCGACTTCGCCGACAAGACCCGGGTCAGCGCACCGGAGGTTTATCTCTGCCGCAGCGCGTCGGACTGCGCCCTCATGCGCGACACGAGAATGAGCACGCTGGAGCGGCACATCAGCGGCGAAAACACTCCCATCTACCTCGCAAAGGTCGACTGCATGAACATCGGTACCGGATTCATCATCAGGCACATCACGCCGCTGCCGTTCGGACAGCGGGTGGATATGCCGGAGGAGCGCCGGACGCAGACCGCGCAGCCGGTGATGGCGGCTGCCTCCGCATGTGCGGAAAGCCTGCTGAAGGGCGGCGTTTCCACCGATGTGGAAACGCTGGAATACTGGCAGAAGCCGCAGGTCACTGCGAGCTACAGCCGCCGGGACGACCGGCTGAATTTCAGGTTCGGGATACCGTCGGCGGAGGCGTATGACTACGCTACCTCATCCGGGGTGGCGGATATCCCGATATCCGGCGCGATACGCGTGAACGCAAAGTTCTTTTCGGAGGATATCCCGCATAATCTCGGCATAGGCGACGTAAGCATAAATGTTTCGGTGGAATACGACGATGACGGCGGACGGAAACTGCTTTTTGGTGACGGCGAGATTTTCTCCGGCAAGGGCGAGAAGAACGTGCCTAGGATACAGGCGGCGGCACTGCTAAGTCCGGAAAAGGGCACGTTCCGGATAGGGATACGGCTCTCTGATTACGTCGAGGGGCACAGCGTGAGGGTTCGCTGGTTCGCATACAAGCCTACCCGGGACACCGCGCAGTTCCGCAGCCGGGAGAATGTCGTTATTCGTATTTCGCCGGATATCCAGAAGCTGAAGCCGCTCGAGCGGGTGCGTTTCACGGCGGAGGTAGACGGCACGGACGACAAGTCGGTCACCTGGTCGGTCAGCGACCCGGAGGGCGGCAGCATAGACGACAACGGACTCTACCAGGCGCCCTCGGAGGAGGGGACGTATGAGGTGGTCGCGAGGAGCAACGCTGACGGCGAAACGCGCACCTCTGCGTTCGTGCTTGTCGGAGAGTGATTTCACATCGGGAGGGCTGCTGAATGCAGGGACTTATCGACAGCGGAAAATACAAAGTCACGGAAGTGCTGCGTTCCCACAGCGGATTTGCGGCGGCGCTCTGTTCTGATGTAACGGTGAACGACGGAACGGTATGCATCGTGAACGAATACAGCAGCATGGCGTACATAAGGGAACTTCTGCCGCTGTTCTACGCGATGGACGGAAAGCGGCTCCGGGGTTCCCGGGGGCTGATAACGTCGGACGGGAGCTTTTCGGCGGTTTTCGTATATCGCAGCGGGATACCGTTTGCGGAGTATTTCGCGGCTCATTCCCGGGAGTACGACACGAACCTGAAGCTAGCCGACAGCCTGCTGTGCAGCGCCCTGGAGTTCGACCTTGCGGACGACCGCATTGCGGCGTGCGGGCTGACGGCGGAAAACGCGGCAGTTAACGCAGCGGAGCGGCAGGTGTATTTCAACATGCTGCTTGACCCCGACCGCACGGCGGGGGAGCGTTTCCGCACGAAACGGCTCGGGGAAATGCTTCGGCTGATGTTCCGCGCGGACAGGTACTTCCCCGACGAGATAGCGGGATTCATCGAAAAGATGTGCTCGGGAAGCTTCCCGACCTGCACGGCGGCGTATTCCGCCTGGAGGGAGATACAGCCCGCAGCGCAGAAGACCCGGGAAACATACCTGAAGGAGAGCCTGGCAAAGTACCTTGGCAGACGCATGCGCGGAAGTATAAAAAAGCGCCGCAGGAGAACCGGTGCATAGACCCATTCAGAAAACGGAGGAATGTTACATGGCGAAAAAGGTGATCAGCTTCATCGTTATATTGCTGGTGTTCTGTACAGCCGGGGCTGCGGTCGTTATAGGGACTTCCAATTTCGGACTGGGTTACGGGGGACTTGCGGAGCGGGCAGTAAGTTCGGCGTACGCCCTTGACCGCGCCGGGGACATCTATTATATCAGCAGCAGCAGCTCCGGAAAGGAGCTGGTGTGCGTTGATTCCGCCGGGAAGCGCCTTTTCGAGAAGAAGCTGGACCCTGCGGTGTTCGGTGAAACGTTCACCGTTTCCGGGATATATGTGGAGCACGACAAGGGAGTGTACCTCACGGTATACGACTACGACCCGCAGACGCTGTTTATCAGCAGTGCTTCCGTGCACAGCTTCTACGAGGACGGCACATACGCGGGGGAGGTCTTTTCGCAGGACGTTTCCTGCCTGATGAACGCGCGGACCGTTCTTATATCCTCCTTCAGCGAGGACGACAACGCGGTGTACTTCGCCCTGCTGAATAACGGAGAGGCGGAGGTTTTCACCGCGCTGAAAAACAATTCCGAGCCGGTGTCGAAAATAGCGGGCTATACGCTTCCGGATACGGAGATCTACGGCGCGTACACATTCGCGGACGGCAGCGTAGTGCTCGGACATAACGGAGGGCTGACGGTGCTTGGAAGCTCCGGGGAGCGCCAGCTGGGCGTCCCGGCGGGAAATCCGGTATTCGACCGCTTCTGGAATGGTATCGACCTCGCATACATGATGGATTCCGCGACCGGGAACATCTACACGCTGTCAAAGGATCTGTCGATGTCGGCGGCGCTTTCGGGGAATCGTATCATCAACGCGGAGGAAGCCCTTACCACTGCGGACCTAAGCGATATTTCCGTGGGAATAACGGGCAACATATTCGGAACGATACGCGGCGAAACGGCGCAGCTGTATTACGGCAGCTTTTCGGTCATGTCGCGGCTTTACACGGACGACGTGGACCGCGGCGCACAGATAAACTCGATACTGGCTCTGGCAGCTGCGGCGGCAGCCGTGATACTGCTCACGGTGCTGACCTGGGACCTGTATGTCAGCATTCTGAAAATGCACCTGTCGATACTCCTGCGCCAGTCGCTGCTGATGATACTGCTTATATTCATGGTGCTGTATTCGCTGTCGAATCTGATAATCATTCCGCAGGTCGGGAATATCGTCACGGCGAATTACAGCCACGAAGCGCAGCTGATAGCCAACAGCTTCGGCGACCTGATGAGCGGAACGCTGAACGAAGCTCCGCAGTACAGCGAGTACGAACGCCTGTTCGCCGCGTGCGGGGAAGCCGCTGCGGCGGCTGATCCGGACAACGGATTCAGCGGCGACGACGAGAAACCGCAGGTACATCTCCTGAAGCGGAACGGCTCCAGGATAGAGATAGTCGCGTCGACCGAGCTGTACCCTGCCGGAACGCCCGCAGACCGCCTGATGTACGGCATGAACCTCACCCGGACGGCGGCTGAAATGACCGGCCGGGAGGTGTTCGTCACAGCGGGGGGAACGGACGGCGACAAGCTGTTCCTTATCCGCAGCACGGAGCTTCCGATGACGGCTGACGACGTTTTCCTGGTGGTAGGGATCCGCACGAGCGGGCTTTCCGGCGCGGTCGAGGATATCCAGCGCATGATAAACCTGTTCCTGGTGGGCGGCGGAGTAGTTCTGGTGCTGATATTCGTTATCATCGAGAACATCACCGCCGGAGCGGTGCGCAGGCTGAAAAAGTCAGTGGACCGCATTGCCGGAGGGGAGTACGACGCTCCCATTGATATCCGCACCGGCGACGAGGTAGAGGAGCTGTCGAAGTCGGTGAAGGCGCTTTCCTGCCATATCATCGAGAAAACCACCAGCCTTGAGCGGCTGAATAATTCCTATTACAGGTTCGTTCCGCTTAGCTTCCTTAAAAACCTCGGCGAAACGCAGATCGAGCGCGTGAGCAAGTCGCTGCATTCCAAGCGGCGCATGGCTGTGCTGGTGCTGCGGTTCACGCTTTCCGACACGGACAGCATGATGGAGTCGCGGGATATATTCGAGAGCATAAACGGCGTATTCGAGCAGATGATCCCTCTCATCGGCGAGTACAACGGCACGGCATACAATTTCCTGTACAACGGGTTGAGCGCGATATTCAACGGTGCCGACGACGCGGTGCGCGCTGCGATACGCATACGCGAATCCATGGCGGCGTACAACGAAGTGAGCCGGAAGAAAGGCAGGCGCTCCGCCGATGTCCGGATAGTGATAAGCGAGGGGGACGTCCTGCTGGGCTTCATCGGCGACGAAAAGCGCATGGAGCCTGCGGCGGTTTCCGGAATGATCACCGAGGCGGAGGAGATAGAGAAGATATGCGGCGAGAGCGCACTCTACATAGTCTGCACCGGGGAGGCGTACCGGACGCTCCCGCAGGGCAGGTACCGCAGCCGCCGGATAGGGGAATACACCGCGCCGGGCGTTTGCGCGGAGCTGTACGACATTTTCGACAGCGACCCATTCTCGATGATCAAGCTGAAAGAGCGGTTCAGCGCTGAATTCGCACAGGCGGTTTCGCTGTTTGAGGGCGGCGACATGACTGCGGCGCGCACGCACTTCATGAACATCGTGAAATACGCTCCGGACGACGGCGCCGCCAGGAATTACCTTTACCTTGCGGAGCACAGCATAACCTCCGGCTCCCGCAGGCTGACCTATCGTATCTACGATGGAAGCGAGCAGTGACAACTATCCCTGTATGGAAGGAAATGACGCATGATAAAGAAGATATCCAGCGGCATAGCGCTGACGCTGCGCGTGCTGAAAAACGCACTGCTGCGCCCGTTCCGGGTCATCTACAGCAAGGTGAACTACCTTTTCAGCGCGGGACGCGTTGCGACTGCGATACCCGGAGCCGTGAAGAAGCTCCCGAAAATCGCGAAGCGCAAGCCCGAAAAGCGCGAGGATTACTTCGACTGGGGCAGCATATACGTTGCAAAATCGCTGGTGCTGCTGATAGCGGTGCTGCTGGTGGCGATACCACTGGTGTATATATTCCTGCTGCACCCGCTGTTCACGAGCTGGTGGTGGGTCAGGGATTTTCAGGAAAAGGACGCTGCGCTGGGAAGCTATTCCGGCAGGGTGCGGATATATTACGGCGAGCAGCCCGGCGACCTTAAATTCGAGGGTCGGCTGAAGGACGGGAAATACACGGAGTACGGCGAGGAATACTGGGAAAACGGCAGGAACAAGTACGCCGGGGATTACGCCGACGGACAGTACAGCGGCAGCGGGATACTCTATGCCGGGGACGGCGCCGTGCTGTACCGCGGGGAATTCGCGGACGGGAAATATAACGGCTCCGGCGAGCTGTCCGAAAACGGCGTGACGCTAAGCGGCGAGTTCAGAAACGGAGTG
The DNA here is from genome assembly GCA_934456315.1 of uncultured Oscillospiraceae bacterium. Taxonomy (GTDB): domain Bacteria; phylum Bacillota; class Clostridia; order Oscillospirales; family Ruminococcaceae; genus CAG-115. Next base: position 15,578 of record CAKSHG010000004.1, read on the forward strand.
CTCCAGGGAGCCGGGACCATCACCCGGGACGGCGTGACGCTGTTCGCCGGAGATTTCGTGGACGGCGCGGCGGAAGGCTCCGGCAAGGAAAACTACGACGACGGCGCGATACATTACAGCGGCAGCTTCAGCGCGGGAGACCCGCACGGAGAGGCCCTGGAGTACTACCCGGACGGTACGCTGAAATACAACGGCAGATTCACCGCCGGAAAATACAACGGCGAGGGCACGCTCTACGCGGAGGACGGGACCAAGCTGTACAGCGGCGGCTTCGAGATGGGGAAATATTCCGGAACCGGAACGCTGTACCGTGACGGCGAGCGGCTGTACTCCGGCGAATTCGAGCAGGGGATATACAGCGGAAGCGGAACGCTCTATTCCGCCGACGGTACCGTAACGACGGGAACATTCCGCGACGGCGGAATAACCGGCGCAGCGGTCAGGACCTATCCGAACGGAATGAAATACGAGGGCTGCTTCGCCGGGGAACTCCCGGAGGGAGCCGGAACGCTGACCGACGCAGCGGGGAACACGGTGTATTCCGGGCAGTTCGAGGGCGGCAGCATAGCCTACAGCGCGATAGTTGGTCAGGAAGCCTCCGCAGTCGCGGATTCGTTCCCGGACGCGGTCAGGACTGTGACGGAGGACGGATTCCTGCTCACGGCGAGCGGAGTGGTGCTGGAGTGCAGCTTTGCGAGCGGGGATTCCCCGGCGGCGGTGCGCGCCGTGTACGCGCTCCCGATAGGCGGCGCGGAGGTGAGGATAACCTCCGCAGAGGATATCCCGGCGGAAGGCGCGTTCGAAACTGCCGCCGCGCTCCCCGGAGCAGCGGAAATGCTGGGAGTGCAGGCGTCAGACGTGAAGTGCTGGACCGCCGTGAAAGACGGACTGATCCGCTGCTGGTGGACCTCCCCGGACGGTACGCTGATTCTTGAGTCAGCCAGCGCGGAAAATTCGCAGAATGCTCCCGCGCAGGAGAATACAGAAAGCGCTGCAAACGCTGACATAGCAAGGCTTTTCGAGGACATCGGGCTTGACGTCAGGGATTTCGAAAGCCTGGGATTCCAGGGGGTGGACGATGAAACGTAGGTTAACAGCCGCGTGTTCGGCGGTAACAGCGGGGATTCTGCTGACCGCACATTCGGCGGCGTACGGGCTGTTTTGCAGCGATACGGCGGCTGCTCCGGCGATGGCGGGATACTCCGCGCAGCTTATCGCGGCGGCGGAGCGCTTCGAAACTTCTCTGAACGCTGCTGAAACGCCGCAGACCGCCGAATCCGGAACGTCAGAAGCGGAGCCGTCTGCTCCGGAACAGACCGCCGCAGAACTGTATGCAGACCGCCTGGAGCTTTACGGAAAGTTCCGCGCGGAGCATTCCGAAATGGAATACTCCCTCGCGGAAAAGCTGATAAACTACGACCTGCTGCTGGAGCGGCTGAAAACCGGCTCGGAGCAGTACTCCAGGCTGAAATCCGGCGCAGACGAGCTTGCGGAAAAGTACCTCGTCGGGGAGTGCGGCAGGGCGGAGTGCGACGCCGCCGAGAAGCAGCAAAACGACAAGTACTGCGAGCTGCAGAGCCTGATGTTTGACATAAGCGCACTCAAGTCAGAAATCGAGCAGCTGACTGGAGAAACGCTCACCTCCGATTTCGATTTCAGCGGAGCGTACCTGATAACTGACGCGCTCAAGCTGTCAGTCGATGAGCTTTCGGAGTGGGGCGTTCCCGGAACGATATGCGTTCCGGAGGGCGCGGAATTCGCTCCGGAGCCGACCGATATAACCGCGCAGTACAACGCCGCAGTCCAGAGTTACTACGCGCTTGGCGGCGCACTGCGGACTTACGTTTCGGCTGCGGAGGGCTACGAAAGCGCCGGGGAGGATTTCCGCCTGGGCACCGTAACGGCTGACGAACTTGAGGAGCTGCGCCGGACCTACGAGGAATCCCGCCTTGAAGCGCTGCAAAAGAAAGCGGACTACGCCCTTGCTCTGCTGGAGCTTGACCAGTCCAGCGGCGGCGCGCTTACCGCCGGGAATGGCACCGGAAGCGGGCTTGCGGCGGCTTTGCAGAGCGCGCTCCCGGAGGAGCTTCGCGGCAGCGGGCTGTGGCTCACGCGCAGGAGCGGCGGCGAGGTACGTCTGACCGTGAGCAGTTACCCGGTGAGCTTTGACCCGGAGGAGGACGAAGTCCGCTTCGAGGTCCGCTATAACGGCGTGAAGCTCGCGGCGGGCGCCGGGAGCACGGTGCGCTTTGAAGCCCCGGAGCCGGTCAGCGGCGCCGACCGCGCCGAGGTGACGTTTTACATCAACGGAAGCGCCGCCGGGAAGTATCTGATTGACATTTATTCGCCGTTCGGCGGATTCCTGGAGGGTTGAAAATGACTGAATACACCGCAATATACGAAGCCGGAGAATCCCTCGCGGCGCTGCTGCGGAGCGAGCTTACTCCGGAGCCAGTCGCCAAAAGGGAGCATATCGGGCTTTGCGAGCCGCAGTCGCCGGAGGATTTCCAGCTGACGATATGGATATACAACGTCGAGATGATAAAGGACAGCGGGACCCGCACCGGATTCCAGCCCGACCCGGACGACCCGTCCCGGGAGCGTTTCGCGCCGATGCAGATAAAGCTGCATGCGCTGATCTCCGCGCATTCCAAGGCGCCTGCGATACAGAAGTGCGCAGACGAGTACCGGATACTGGGCAGGGCGATGCAGGTCGTCCGGGACATTCCGGCGATACCGGCGGAGCACCTTGTAGGCTCGCTCGCGGAGCAGCCGGAGCCGGTCCTGCTCGAGATAATCAAGCTCAACGGCGAGGAGCTTTCCCGGATATGGAACAATTCCAGCAAGACGATACGCCCGTCGTTCGCGGTGGATATCTCGCAGATATTCATGCAGTCCAACCGCGTGCGTGCGGCGGCTCCGCGGATCACGTCCGCGAAGTTCGATACGAATCCCACAGTCGACAGAAAGGTGAGGACGAATGGTAATTAAAAGGCTGTCCTGCGCGTTCCGGCTGACCGATTCCGGGACCGGCAGGGCGCTCGGCGGAAGCGAGGCGCGGTTCAGCTCGGACGGCGGGAATATCCGCCACGAATACAAGCCCGGCGGCTATTTCGTGCTGACCGACCTCCCCGAGGGGAGCCATCGTCTGACCGTGACCGCTCCGGGCTACCAGCCGGAGGAGCTGACCGCGACGGTGGACTACACCAGCGGTGACGCGCTGGAGCGCGTGATATACCTCGCGCTGAATCCCTCTCGCGCTCACCCCGCAGCCACAAGAATGCCGTCGGTCTGCGGGACCGCGCCCGGGTTCGAAGCGCTGTATGCAGTCAGCTCCGCCGGGAATCTCCGCGTTGCGGAGGAAAAAACGGCTGCGGGCGCGGTGGAGATACGAATGTTCACCGAGTCCGGAGCGCCCGCGCTCCCTGCGGATTTCCTGCTTGGCAGCGCCGACGGCTCCGCCGGAAAGACAGCCGAGCTGGTAAGGCTCACCGGAAACCGGGACGGGCTGTGCAGCGTGCAGTCCCCGCTTAGGTACCCGCACCTGCGCTCGGAAACGGCGCGGCCGCTGATAAGGCTGCGCTGCGGCGAAAACGGCGGGTTCTTCCTGCTGCTGGCGGGGAACTTCCGCCCTGACAGACAGACCGGGAATTACCTTCTGACATTCGCTGCGGAAAAGGGCGGAAAGATAGTCACAGCGACCGTGCAGGCAGCCCCGAGGGGCTGCACGGACGCAGGAAAACTGAAATTCACAGGAGGCAAGTGATGGGAAATCCGGCAGTAAATACGGCGGTATGCCAGTGCACGTTCGGCGCAGCTCCCGCGCCGCTGACGGTGACCTCGCAGAGCACCGCAGCCGGCGGGAGCATGCCGTTCGCGACGATAATGGATATCCCGAAGCCTCCGATGACGTTCGGAATGTGCAGCAGCCTTGCAAACCCGACAGTCGCAAGCGCGACCGCCGCAGCGATGGGGGCGCTCACTCCCATGCCATGCATACCGGCGTGCGCGGCTCCCTGGGCACCGGGCTCGCCGACGGTTCTGGTGTGCAACAAGCCAGCGCTTAATAATTCAAGCAAATGCATGTGTAACTGGGGCGGAGTGATATCTGTAACGGCGACCCCGGCGATGACGATAAACATTCCATAGCGACGAGGTAAGAGGTGAGATCATGAACAAGCTGAAAGTCCTGCTGACGATACTGATGGGGACGCTGATAGCGTTTGCGGCGCAGCGCTCGTATTATGTCAAGACAGAGGAGCTTAGCAGCATTTACAGCGACATAATCTTCACGCGCCTCGCCGTGGAATCCCAGGAGTACACCCGGCAGATAGAGTACGGCGTGAAAAACGGAAAGAGCCTTGAAAACTTCTATAACATCAGCTCGGTGCTGAACGGAGTGCGGCGCTGCTGCTCCTACACGAACGGCGTGTATATCTTTTCCGAGGACCGCCGCCTGCTGTACCGCATGAGCGACGGCGACGGGATCGTAACGCGGTTCAGCGTGGACGACTTCAGCGGCGGGAAAGTCTACTCGGTGTACGACGACCAGCCGGGCGGGAGGTATATCCTGACCCTGCCGATATTCGGGCGCGGGAACGAGGTGTGCGGCTACATGGTGCTGGACATCAGCCGCGACGCCGTGAACAACACGCTGTCCGACATCGCGGAGGGCTACAGGTCGCAGGCGGTGGTGCTGGCGGCGCTTTGCTGGCTGTTCGGCGCGCTGCTGATGATACATACCTGCCGCAGCCGTGAAAGGCTGTTCCGGCAGGGGACGTTCGTGATATCGCTGGTGGTGTGCATTCAGTCGGCGCTTGACGGGGCGGTGAGCGTGTTCAAGTTCAGCACGGGCATCGGGAGCATCATACAGCAGTCGGTGTCGAAAATAACGATGTCCCTGCAAAACGACCTGGACACTGTGAACGAAAAGGGCGTTGCCCTAAGCAAGATATACGACCTGAACAGCTGGCTGATGGAAAACTATAAGGATATCCCGTTCATAGACAATCTTATCTATGACCGGAACTACAGAATAACCGCTGTCATATCGGACAGCTATATCAGTGAAAGAACGTGGAGCTACGCAGTGACCCTGCTTCTGATGCTCCTGCTGTGTACGGCGGCGGGACTGCTGCTGACTGCGGCGTCGTCGCTTATCGAGCGTTCTATCTATACATACAGGAGGAAAAAGCAGAATGGAAACATCGCAGGCACTGGAAAAACTGAACAGCCGGAGGAGGGAGAACTCGTTCCTGATACGGACGCTGGAAAATGACCCCTCCGCCGAGCGGCACTTCTGCGGGGATTCAGCGGCGGTGCTCGAGAGGAACACGGGATACTGGCTGTTCAGCGTAGCAGACCGCGGCGATTTCACGAAGCTGTATAACGAGATAGGCGGCGATATCGGAACGTTTTACGTCAACACCTGCGCGTGTATCCAGGAGATACAGGATATCTATCCCGATGTGGAGGCGCACGAATACGTCCAGTATGTGCTGGATTCAGCAGATTACCGCCCGAATCCGGCGGCAGTGAACCCGGAGGTATCCGTGGTCCCGCTAGACGAAAGCTGGGTGGAGTTCATACTATCGCTCTACAAAAGCCCGGAGTTCGGAAACGAACCGTACATATCCGCCTGCGTGAGGAAGAATCCCGGATTCGGCGCATTGTGCGGCGGCGAGCGGGTAGGTTACGTCACGATACACCTTGACGGCGAGATAGGCTCGATGGTGATATCGGAAAAGGCGCGTGGAAAGGGCATAGGGCGCACGCTCATGCAGTACATAACCCCGAAATACGCCGAGCAGGCAAGCATAGGCTGCGGATTCGTGCTCCCGGACAACCGCTGCTCACAGCGCATGATGGTGAATTCCTGCTTCACTGCGCTTGGTGAGAATATAATCTGGGCATACCACTGAAAGGAATGAAAACATGAAAGTCACAAAGTTACTGAAGCGCCTCGGCGCGGCAATACTTGCGGCGGCAGCGCTTCTGACGTTCGCCGGGTGCGGAGCGGACGGCGCCAACGGCGGGGCGATAGTCGAGGCGCAGCTGGACAACGCCGAGGGCACCGGCGCGATAAACCGCGCCAGCAAGCCGATAAGGAAACCGGACGGCGGGAAATTCACCCTGGCTTACGTCGATATCGACCCGTATAATGAAACGTTCCGCATGCTGTATTACGTCATCGAGAGCCTGAAGGACGACGGCTGGATAAACTATGACGAGCTGCCGTTCGACCCGGAAACGGATTCGGATTCCCTCGCGCTGATGGACTGGCTGGCGGACAACGCCGAAAGCGAATACATGTCGTTCGACAAGACCGCGCATTACTACACCACGGTCAGCACAAAGGAAGAGATACACGACAGCCTTGAGAAGCACATCGAAAACCACGAGATAGACGCGATACTTTCGATGGGCACCTCGCCGTCGCTGATGCTGGAAGAATTCGGATTCGATATCCCGCTGCTGATGTACGCGGTGTCCGACCCGGTAGGTTCCGGGCTGATCGCGTCCGCGGATGATTCCGGAAATAAGAATTACTGGGCGCATGTTGATTCCTCGGCGTATTCCAGGCAGATGCAGTATTATTTCGACACGTTCGCGTTCAAGAAAATAGGCTCGGTGTACGGCGACGAGGTAGTCTGCGCCCTGCCGGACTACAGAAAGGTCGCGGAGGAGAACGGCTTCCAGATAGCGGCGTACAGGCTGGATCGCGAGAGCTTCGCGGACGAGGACGAGTACTATAAGCGGCTGGAGGAGATATACCGCAGAATGGTGCGCGAGGACGCGGTGGACGCGTATATCCTCAACACGGACGTGATCCCGTCCGTGGAAAAGGCGGCGGAGCTCATGCAGATATTCTACGACGCGAATATCCCGGTTGTCGCGCAGGTAGGCTCGGCGTATGTAAAGGGCGGAGCCGCGATGATGATAGTAGACCCTCGTGACGCAGTGGGCACCGGACCGTTCGTTTCGAACATCATCGGGTCGGTGTTCAACGGCTCGGAGCCGGGCGACCTGGAGCAGGAGTATGTAAGCTCCCCATTCCTGACGCTGAACCTTGACGTAGCCGACGAGATAGGATATAAGCCGTCTTTCGAAATGCTGATAGCGTGCGAAAAGATAATCTGTTCGGAATGACGGGGGAGGAGATCTGATGATCAGGAAAGAAAAAAGGGCAGGCAAAAAATACTGGATACTGACGGTGTTCGCGGTGTTCATCGCGGTGGCGATGTCGTTCGTTTCCTGGCTTATCTACGCGGTTTTCTCGCAGAGCTACCGTGAGATAAAGCAGCAGTACTACGGCGTTGTTTCCCGGCAGATAGTCGAGGATATCGAAAATTCCATCAGGAACGGCAAGCAGATAGAGCGGTTCTACGGCATGGACAAGGTGCTGGGCGACATGCTGTCGCTGATAAGCACCGAGTCGGTCCCGATAAACACCGCGATAACGGACACCAGCGGCGGAGTTCTGTACTCGTCCTTTTCGGACAGCGCGGAAAAGACCGCGTACACGGCGCTGCTGCGGGACGAGAACGTCATTTATAACCTCGATTTCTCCGACGCGCAGACCAGCGATTACCGCATAGTGGATTCCGGGGATTATGAGATAATGCTCCAGCCTGTCCACGACCGCCAGGGCGCGCAGATAGGCGCTGTAGCGCTGTTCTACAAGCTCGGCGATATCGAAACCGAGCTGCTGCCGCAGCGCCAGAACAGCGACCTTGTGACGATGGTCTGCATAGGCGCGACGATACTTCTGCTCGTTGTGTACTTTATCCTCATTCCGAGGTCCATTTCCGAGCATGACACCGCCGGCGACGACCCCGCAGCGGCGCTGAAGCACAGGCAGCGCGAGAATCAGTTCATGTTCGTTATCCCAGTGCTGGCGATAATGGCGGGGCTGCTGGTGCAGTGCATGATATCCTACAACGAGTACCAGAAGCGCTACAAGGACGTTATGTTCGAGGGCGCGCAGGGGATATCCTCCTACATAGGCGAGATAATCGACGACCTGCACGAAAAGGGCGTTTCCTACGACCGCATGAACGGCCTGGCGGATTACCTTGCGGATAAGGTGGTGGATTCGCCGCTGCTGTGGAACGTGAGCGTAGTGAACGTTTACGCCGACACCTCCGACGTGCTGACCCGCAGCAGCGAGTACAACGTTTCGCTGCGGATAGGGAGCGACGGCGGCCTGAACACGCATATCAACGTGGAGATCTCCAAGGAGTACATCGACGAAAAAATGCTCGGCATGCTGCTGGTATTCGCAGTGACCTTCGCAGTGGCGCTCATCATGATATTTGAGCTGCTGAAGCTCCCGGATTCGATGTTCACGCGGCTCTCGCGGAATTTCCGGGAATCGCGGAGCGTGCAGGCGGGGGCGGTTGCGCCGGTGCTGCGGCTGGGTTCGTTCATCGCGTATACGGGCATGTATGTCGGCATACCGTTCTCCAGCGTGCTGATAACCCAGTGGAACAAGTCGGTTTTCGGGCTTCCGGTGACGCTGCTGGCGTCCATTCCGATGACTTCGGAGCTGCTTGCCACGATGCTCTGCTCGCTGCTGCTCCTGCCGGTCTACCGCCGCCTGAACCTGAAGCTGGTGTTCTCGGTTTCAACGCTGATATCTGCGGCGGCGAACTTCCTGTGCTTCTTCGCGACCTCCCCGGAGCAGCTCATCATACTGCGATTCTGCTCCGGTATCGGCTTTGCGGGGATAAAGTACTCGCTGAACACGATAGTTTCCCTCGGCTCGCTCACGCCTGAAAACACCACCGACAACCTCGCGGCGCTCAACGCCGGACTGCTCGGCGGCATAACCTGCGGCGGAACGCTCGGCGCGGTCATCGCAAGCTCGATAAACGTCCACACCTCCTACCTCATCGCGGGGATATTCATACTCGCGTTCGTCGTGGCAGTGCTGGCGCTGTCCCCCTGGAAGCTGTTCCGTGAGAACAGCACCGACGCCGGAGAGCAGACATCCGCAAGCAGGTTCGGAGCGTTGTCGCTCATCGTAAAGCCGTCGTTTATCAGGTATGCGCTGCTTGTCGCAATACCGATGAACGTCGGGCTGATGTTCGTGGTAGCGTTTTTCCCGGGATTCGTAGGCTCCCTGGGGCTTCCGGACGTAACGACTTCCTACGGCTACCTCATCAACGGACTTATAGGCATCTACGTTGGACCCGCCCTGCTGAAAGCACTTTCCGGAAAGCTCGGCAGGACCGCCTGCGTGGTAATATCGCTGCTTATCGCGGCAGTTTCGGTGCTGATACTGAACATCAGCGTGCCGCTGGTGATAGTGCTCGTCAGTGTAGGACTGCTGGGGCTTTTCGACGGCTTCGGCACTCCCGCCACCAGCGATTATTACGTCAACATGCCGGTGGTTAGGGAAGCCGGAGTCAGCCAGGGACTTGCCATGCTGAACGTAGTCGGAAGCGTCGTGCAGACTTTCAGCCCGGTGCTCTACTCGGCGATACTCGCCAGCGGGACCGCTGGAACGAATATAATGGGATTCTCGTTCATCGCGGCGGCGGTGCTGTTCCTCGTCACGCTTAGAATGGACGCGGAGAAGAAGCACAAGTCAGGCTCGGTCAATATGTAAGGAGGAGATCATGAACACCTACGCAGAGAAAAAGAAAGCGGCAATGCCGTCAAAGCAGGCTCATTCCGCGCTGAAAAAATGCAGCGACGAGCAGCTGCGCAGCGGACTTTCGTCGCTGCACAGCCGTCCGACGGCGCTTTCCGGGGAGCTTGGGGAAAAGATACGCGAGCGCTGCGGGATAGACCCGGCGGCGGTCAGGGTATTCCGCGACGACGGGCTGGGCGACCTGGGGCAGAAAGCGTACGCAAAAGGCTCCGAGATACACCTCGCAGGCGGCGTGAGCACCTCCGGCGAGGCGGGGGAGCGTGTGATACTCCACGAAGCGGCGCACATCGCGCAGCAGGGAGGCCACGGCGTGACCGGAGCCATCAACGACGACCCTGCGCTGGAGCAGCAGGCAGACAATGTTGCAGCAGGCGGGGTAATGCAGGGCAGCTTTTCGGTGCCGGTGAATTCCGAGAGCGCCCCGATACAGGGCTGGGCGCCCTGGGACAAGGCGAAGAAGAAGTTCGCCGAATACAAGGCGAATGACGCGAAGCGTACAGCCGCCTTTGCGGAGGGAACCTCCCTCGGCAACAAGCACCTCGACCGCCTGGTAGCCGCAAACGACTGGGTCCGGGACAAAATGGACGATTTCAGCGACTTCCGCAGCGGCGTGAAGCATAAGATAGCCGACAAATACCACGGCAGTAAGCTCGAGAGCGGCGTGAACACAGCAAAGTCCGCGATGAGCACTGCGGGTCACTGGGCAGCTGACCAGGCGAAGGCTGCGGGAGGCTGGATATCCGACAAGGCGGGCGCCGCCGGGAATGCGATAAAGGGGAGCAAACTTGGTCAGTGGGTCAGCCGGAAAAAGGAGGAGCGAGCGAAGAAAAAGGCGGAGGAAGCGCTGAAACCCAAGGAGCCGGGAAAGGTCAGCAAGTTCTTCTCCGGCGCGAAAAACTGGATAGGCGACAAGGCAAAGTCGGCGGGAAGCTGGATATCCGACAAGGCGGGCGCCGCCGGGAATGCGATAAAGGGAAGCAAGCTGGGTCAGTGGGTGAGCAAGAAGAAAGAGGAACGCGCGAAGAAGAAAGCCGCCGAAGCCCAGAAGGAACCCGGCTGGTTCAAGAAAACGGCAGCCGCAGCCGGGGAGAAGATAAAGGCAGGCGCAGGCTGGGTAAAGGACAAGGCGGTCGGCGCCGGGACATGGATCAAGGACAAGGCTGTGAAAACCGGGAAATGGGCAATGAAGAAAAAAGAGGACATTTCCGACTGGCTCGGGGAGAAGAAGCAGGCGTACTCCGACCATGATGACCAGCGTTACCTCAAGCGGCTTGTGCGAAAGCACGGAGCAAAGGCTCTGAACGCGATAGCGCTTGCCGACCAGGACCTCAAGCACGGCGAATACAGCGAAAACGTCCGGCACCGCGCCGGAGCGCTCCAGGACTACGACGAGGAGAAGCGCAGCTTCATGACGGACGACGAAGCCGCTGCGGCAAAGGCGGCGCGGGAAGCGGAGCCGTTGAACGCCGGAAAGGTGCTGGATACTGTCGGGGATATTGTGGAGCCGGTAGGCTCTGTGATGTCGGCGCATTCCGCAAGGAAGCGCGGCAACTGGCAGCAGACCGCGCTTGATTCGATGGACGTGGCAAGCACTGGAATGGAATATCTTACCAAGGCGACTAAAAACCTTGACCTCCCGGTGCTTTCGACGTTAAGCGACGTAGTCGACATGGGAACGGCTGTCGGCGGGCTTGGTATCCACGCCTACCAGAAGCACAAGCTGAACGGCGTCGGCGCCGACGCCCAGACGGAGGGCGTAGACGAGGCTGACAGGAAATACATGAAAATAGCCCATAAGGGCTACGGCACGCAGCTGAACGAGGACCTCCGCAACGATGTGGGTAATGTCATCAGCAACGGAGTTTCTGCGTTGGGCTCCGGCTTGAGCGTGGCTACGGGCGGCGTAAGTTCAACGGTCGCGAAGTATGTTAACAAGGGGATAAGCATGGGAGTTGACAAGCTCAACTCCAGCGCCCGGGAAAAGGCGGACCGCGAGATAGGCTATGAGGATATATTCGGCAGCGTGGACGCGGCAAAGGCGTTCAAGCACAAGCACTCCATCGACAGGAACACGATGGAGATACTCATGAAGCGCAACACCGGTTCGCGCACGATGGGCGACCTTGCGAACAGGTCGCGGTACGAGGCTGCGAGAGTGAACCACAGGTACCTCGGAAAGAGCGGCGACAACGGCGCGAAGAAGATGATGGCGGCGTTCGGCGAGAAGAATTTCGAACAGACTCCGCTAAGCATGATAGACGACAAGATGGGTCAGACGCAGACCCTTGAAGAAATGAACAAGCGCAGGAGAGCTGCGTATTGATGGAGGTAACACATGACAGTACTTGAAAAACTGCTTGAATCGTTCCAGAACGACAATATAGCCGGAGAGATAGACACCTCCGACGGCACGGAAACGCTCCGCATAGCCCCCGACCAGATGGGACCGGACAGCGACGGCATAGTCGTCATGGAGATATGCAGGATACCGATAGACGACGAGAACGGCTGTAGCTACTACCAGCTGTACACCACCATCTTCAAGGACCTGGAGCCTGAAAGGTACCCCGAAATGCTCGTCAGCCTGAACGAGATGAACCTAAGCACCGTCCTGGGAAATTACGGCATACTGACGACGCACCAGATGCTGTATCACAAATATGTGCTGCGGCTCCCGGCATGCCCTGACGGGGAGCTTGCCAGAGCGCTGTACGGAACGGCGTACGACCTGCTGGGCATTATCGACAACGACATGCCCGCTCTTGCAAAGGCGATAAACTGACGATTTCTGCGTGTTCCCGCCGGTTACGGCGGGAACAATGCTTTTTGAAATGATTCGTGAAATATAACAAATATACCTATATGATAAGTTGTAAGTTCTACGATATAATTTACAAATCGTTCACAAACATATTGACAATGTGTTGTATTTGTGATAGAATTGAGGTACGCAAATTTTACTGCCATATAATGATTCTCCCAAAGTTGTGATTATTCCACAGCTTTATGGGAGTTTTTCTATGTGCAGAATAACGGGGCACAGAAACGCCCCGAAACGGAGGAAAGATATGATAATTGCATCGATTCTTGCCGTTGTGGTATTTGCTGTCATGTTCATCATGGCGGCAAGGGACAGGCTGTCCCGCCCGGCGGCAATGGGAATGAGCGCAGTCGGAGCGGTACTCCTGTTTTTCGGCACGTTCATGGGATTAAGCAGCAGCGACGATGAAATGCTCATCGCGCAGATAGTTGCTGTACTGATTTTTGTGGTGATGTTCGTTCTCATCATCATGGACAAGATAGAGCGGCACATCGTGACGCTGTGCTGCGGTCTTGCAACGCTGGTCATGGTGTTCGGCATCTGCCTGAAGAGCTTTGACGCAGTATGGTCTACGCTCAACATCGCAAACATCTTCACACCAGGCTTCTGGTACACCGCGGGCGCGTCCGAGGAAAGCTCCAGCGGTATCAACTGGGCGACTATAATCTTCATCGCCGGCATGATGATAATGGTAGAGGGTATGGCTAAGGCAGGATTCTTCCGCTGGCTGTGCATGACCCTCGCTAAGGCTGTAAAGTACAAGGTGGTTCCGCTGTTCATCACGTTCATGCTGATGTCTGCGGTGCTCTCGATGTTCATCGACAGCATTACGGTTATCCTGTTCCTCGCGGCGGTTACCGTTGAGCTGGCGCAGCTCCTGAAGTTCAACCCGATACCGATGATACTTTCAGAGGTGTTCTGCGCGAACCTCGGCGGCTCTGCGACAATGTGCGGCGACCCGCCAAACATCATCGTCGGTACGTCGCTGGGCTATTCCTTCGCGGACTTCCTCACCAACACCGGCGTTATCGCAGGAATCTGCCTCGTGTTCGTGGTTTTCTACTTCCTGCTGATTTTCAGAAAGGACCTCAAGGAAGCCGGAAAGAGCCAGATAGACATCTCCTCCATGCCTGACCCCAGGGAAGCTATCACTGACAAGCGCAGCTTCGTCATCAGCATAGTTATCTTCCTCTGCGCGGTAGTCATGCTTGTGACCCACGCGCAGACCGGACTTACAGTTGCGTTCATCGGAACAGTCATCGCGATACTCACGCTTGCCACTTCCGGAAAGCACGCCCTGGAGCTCATCAAGAAGGTGGATTACAAGACCCTGCTGTTCTTCATCGGACTGTTCATAGTTGTAGGCGGACTTGAGCAGACCAACGTCCTCGAGCTGGTCGCAAACTTCATCGAGATGGTGAGCGGCGGAAACGTTATCTTCGTTATCATCATCATCGTATGGCTGTCTGCCATCGCAAGCTCCATCGTGGACAACATTCCGTTCGCTGCTACCATGGTCCCCGTCATCAAGGGACTCGCAGCCGCAAGCGGCACACTCGACCCTGCGTACCTTTCCGTACTCGCATGGTCGCTGTCCCTCGGTACTGACATCGGCGGCAGCGCAACTCCCATCGGAGCTTCCGCAAACGTTGTCGGCACCTCTGTTTCCGCAAAGCACGGCCACCCCATCAGCTGGGGAAAGTATCTCAAGGCTTGCGTACCTGCGACCGTGCTGGTGCTCGCTATAAGCACAGTACTGATATTCGTAAGATACAGCGCAGAGCTGGGGCTCTGATATGAAGCAATATCCGGCGGCACGGTAAGCCGCCGGGACGACAAAGAAGGAGGTAATTTCAATGGGAAAACAGCTTATAATTTCCGTTGGACGTGAATTCGGCAGCGGCGGACACATCGTTGCTTCAAAGCTCGCGGAGCATTTCGGACTTCCGCTCTACGACAGCAACATACTCGCCGAGATAGCGAAAAAGAACAACATCAGCGCAGAGTACCTCAGTCAGTTCGATGAGAGCGCCCGCAACCTGTTTTTCTCCCGCACCGTAAACGGATTCAGCAACTCTCCGGAGGAGATAATCGCGCAGATGCAGTTCGACTACATCAAGCAGAAGGCCGACGAGGGAGAAAGCTTTGTAGTTATCGGAAGATGCGCGGACTATATCCTGCGCGAGAATCCCGGACTGGTGCGCATATTCGTGCTTGGCGATACCGCCACAAAGATAAGACGCACCGCAGAGCGCGAGGGAGTTACGGAGGAAAAGGCGAAGGCGCTCATGCTCCAGGCTGACAAGCGCCGCAAGTACTTCCACAATTCCCACAGCGAGAACAAGTGGGGAGATTCCCGCAGCTACGACATCACGGTGAATTCCTCGAAGCTCGGAATTGACGCCACCGTGGAGCTGCTGATAAAGTACATAGAGCTGAAAAACGCAGAATAAACCCTGACTTCCGGGGCTATACTACATTCAGAATTAAAGGAGGCGTCAGCCATGTTGGAGATCGCGTCACACGCGGCTCCGGGCGACGCAATGCCGACCGTACCCGAGGGCGAGGCGGAGATCACCATCAGTGGCGAAGCTCACATCGTCAGGGCAGGCGAGCCGCATTCGTTAAGAGCGCCGACGCGTTTCAAGATGCTGCAGGTGCTTGTAAAGCAGTAATAAAAAAGGTGCACAACTTTAAGCTGTGCACTTTGTCATTTATAACGAAAAATCCCCCCGGTGCCGGGGGGAAATACTCACTTGGTAAGGGACGCGATAAGCTCGTTTACAGGGATATCGAGGTACTTTGCGATGGTGATGAGCTCGATATCAGTGATGAAACGCTGACCGGATTCCATGCGCTGGATCGCATTCTTGTCTACGACAAGACCCATTTCTGCCAGATCGTCAGCGACCTGACGCTGGGAAATGCCGCGTGCCTTGCGGATTTCGCGCATTTTGATACCTAAGAGATTCTTTCTGCCGTTTGCCTGATTCTTGAACATTTTTGGATCCTCCTGTCCATGGTTGTTTGCAGAATAATTATAGCGCATTTGTAATCAAAAATCAATACCTGCCCGGTATGTCAATATAAAATCCGGCGGTTTAAGTTAATACTGGTTTGCGCCATTTTACTGCATTTTATTAATGTAATTAGTATAGCAAATATGCAGTTTGATTGCGATACCAAACGATTTGCAACAATGGGTCTTATTCTATAATCAATAGGCGTCAAATACATTTAATTGTATCCAAAAGCTCGCAGATAGTGGTTTTACACAAGTTGAGTAGTATAAATAATATCGGTTTTGTCGGCTGATTTAGTTTCGAAATCTTACTATTAACGGTCCCTTAACGATGTTATACAATTATCTGGTATATATAGTAGTATTAATCATATCTAAACGTATGTAATATAACTCCTATACGAAAAAAATATAGCAGCTAGATAACTAATGCCTAAATCTGTACGATTGGCATAATAAAGGGCTTGAACGTGATTTCAGGAAAAACTGACAGGAAACCATGCAAGACACAATACGGCATGAAATTACATGTTTGTGCAAGAAACGCCACGCTGCACAGCATCGGAAAGGAAAACTATACATGAAAACAATACTGAAGAAATTCAGCGATATGACAGTTGACGAGTTATACGAAATAATGAAACTGCGCGTAGACGTTTTCGTCGTCGAACAGAACTGCCCATACCACGAGCTGGACGGGCTTGACATCAAAGCCAGCCATCTCTGGCTGGAGGACGATCAGGGAATCGCGGCGTACCTGCGCATTCTGCCCCCGGGAGCCGCATTCCCGGAACCGGCGCTGGGAAGGGTCATTTCCGCGCGGCGGCGCTGCGGAGTTGGCTCCGTGCTTCTTGAGGAGGGGATACGCGCGGTACAGCAGCTGTACGGCAGCTCTGCGATAACCATAGAAGCGCAGGTCTACGCGAAGCCGTTCTACGAGAAAGCTGGGTTCTTCCAGGTGTCGGAGCCGTTCGACGAGGACGGTATCCCGCATATCCGCATGCGGTGGGAGCCGGCGAGGTAAATTTCTGCAAAATCCACGGCTTTTTGTTGCAATTTCAGTGAAAACGTGATATAATATTTTTGTATGCATGAGGAAAGGAGCGTGAATGCAGATGGACGTCAGGGTCGGCGACATTCTCGTGATGAAAAAGGTCCACCCGGGCTGCGGGAGCGACAGAATGCTTGTACAGCGGTGCGGCGCGGATTTCAGACTGTGCTGCCAGGGCTGCGGGCATGTATTCATGATACCCCGTTCCAAATGCGAGAAGAAGATAAAATCGGTACTCCGCGAAACTGAATCCTCCGAGCGTTAGCAGCGTGGGATCCGACACAGAACAACGCATGGAGGTAACCGATGAACGAGAAGCTGATAATGGCGGAAGCGCGCTACGATGAGATAAGCGCGAAGCTTTCCGACCCGGCGGTGATAGCTGACAACAAGCTGTACCGCGACCTGATGAGGGAACACAAGAGCCTGACCCCGCTGATGGAGGTCTGGCAGAAATACAAAAAGGCGCAGCGCGGCTTTGACGACGCCGTGGAAGCGCTGAACGAAGCAGGCTCCGACGCGGAGCTGAAAGAGCTCGCCCAGAGCGAGTACGACGAGAACAAGGCGGAGATGGAAAAGCTCTCCGAGGAGCTGAAGATACTCCTGCTGCCGAAGGACCCGGACGACGACCGCAGCTGCATAATCGAGATACGCGCGGGCGCGGGCGGCGAGGAAGCTGCGCTGTTCGCAAACTCGCTGCTTAGAATGTACAGCATGTACGCCGCGCGGCAGGGCTGGAAGGTCGAGGAGCTGGACTCAAACCCGACCGAGCTCGGCGGCTACCGGGAGGTGAGCTTCCTGGTGGAGGGCGAGGGCGTGTTCGCGAAGATGAAGTACGAAAGCGGAGTGCACCGCGTTCAGCGCGTTCCGGAAACGGAATCCCAGGGGCGCATACAGACCTCCACGGTGACCGTGGCGGTTCTGCCGGAGGCGGAGGAGGTCGACGTCGAGATAAACCCCGCCGACCTGCTGATCGAAACTTTCCGTTCAAGCGGCGCGGGCGGTCAGCACATCAACAAGACGGAATCCGCGATACGCATAATCCACAAGCCCACCGGGACGGTGGTGGAGTGCCAGGAGGAGCGTTCCCAGTTCAAGAACAAGGAAAAGGCGATGAAGAAGCTGTACAGCAAGCTCTACGAAGCGAAGCTGGAAGCCCGCGACAGCGCCATCGCGGAGGAGCGACGAATACAGGTGGGCACCGGCGACCGCTCCGAGCGGATACGCACCTACAACTTCCCGCAGTCCCGCGTGACCGACCACCGCATAGGGCTGACGCTCTATAAGCTGGACGAGATGATGAACGGCGGCTGCGACGAGGTTTTCGAGGCGCTGCGGCTTGCCGACCAGACTGCGAAGCTCCTGAAGCAGCAGTAAAGGCAATACCGCATAATTATTGTCGTGCGATTGCGCCGTCAGATTTTTCGTCAGATTGTACAATGAGGACGACGCAAGGCTGTCGCCTTGCTAGGACGAATTGTGCAAGATGGCGAAAAAGATGCAAGCAAGCGTGCGGCAAAGGCGTTAGCCGTTAATTGTGCGGTGTTGCCTAAGGTTTCACAGGAAAGGAAATGACCAGATTGAATACAGAGCTACTGCCGTTTTCCGAGCAGTCTGCGAAGAAAGCGGCTGAAATAATGGCGGCGGGCGGCGTTGTCGGTATCCCCACCGAAACGGTGTACGGACTGGCGGCTGACGCGCGCAACGAATCCGCAGTCCGCAGCATTTTCGAAGCGAAGGGACGTCCCCAGGACAACCCGCTGATAGTGCATATCAGCGCGCTGGAGCAGCTCCCGCCGCTTGTCCGGGAGATACCTCCGCTCGCGCTGAAGATCGCGGAGAAGTTCTGGCCGGGACCCCTAACGATGATATTCCCGAAGTCGGAGATGATACCGACAGCGACCAGCGGCGGGCTTGACACCGTGGCGGTCAGAATGCCGGAAAGCCCCGCCGCAAGGGCGATAATCGACGCCTGCGGATTCCCGCTCGCGGCTCCCTCCGCGAATCTCTCGGGAAGTCCCAGCCCCACCACCGCGCAGCACGTCCTGAACGACATGGACGGCAGGATACCGCTGATAATCGACGGCGGAGAGTGCCGATGCGGCGTGGAAAGCACGGTGCTGTGCTTCCCGGCGGCTGACCGCGTGAGGATACTCCGCCCCGGCGGCGTGACCGCAGAAATGCTGTCGGAACTGTGCGCGGTCGACATCGACCCGGCGGTGACCTCCGAGCCGCCCAGGGGCGCGAAGGTGCTGTCCCCGGGAATGAAATACAAGCATTACTCCCCGAAGGCGGAGGTGTTCATCGTGAACGCCCACGGTAAGCAGTTCGAGGAATGGTGCGTGGCTCACGCCGCGGATAAAACGCTTGCGCTTTCCGCCGACCCGGTGGAGCACGGAATGTTCCGCTGCTTCGGCAGGGATACCTCCGAGCAGGCGCACCGCCTGTTTGCGCTGCTCCGGGACGCCGACGACGAGGGCGCGAAAACCGTCTACGTTGAAATGCCGTCCAGGGAGGGCATCGGGCTTGCGGTTTACAATCGGCTGCTCCGCGCGGCAGCGTTCAGGGTGATAGAAGTATGAGCGGCTGCGTAAATCCCGGCGCTGATCCTTGCGGGAAGCTTATCGTAGGTCTGACGGGAATGTCCGGCGCGGGGAAATCCACAGTGTGCAGGGTGTTCGCGGAAAGCGGATTCGACGTTATTGACTGCGACCTGTCCGCGAGGGAGGTCGTGCTCCCGAGGAGCCCGGCACTGGACGAGCTGCGCGACAGGCTGTCGCCGGAGCTGATACTTCCGGACGGCACGCTCGACCGCAGGAAAACTGCGGAGCTGATATTCCACAGCGAGGAAAAACGCGCGCTGTTCAACAAAATAATTTACCC